>NZ_JBHYMS010000009.1:0-24174 GCF_042743185.1 Inquilinus sp. NPDC058860
GTCTCGCCCATCTCTGGCATCGGCTCTTGCTGCCCAAACCCTCTCCCCCTACCCCCCTCCCGCAAGGGGAGGGGGGACAAGAAAGATTGCCCCTCGGCTCCTGGCCTGCCTCGCCCTCCTCCTGGTCGCCGCCTGCGGGGCCGTCATCCAGCCGATGGGGACGTCGAACGGGACCCCGCGGCTGGAGACCGAGGCCGTGATCGCGGCCGACGGCTACCGCCTGCCGCTGCGGCATTGGGGGCCGGTGGACAGGCCGCGCGCGGTGGTGCTGGCGCTGCACGGCTTCAACGAATACGGCCGGGCTTTCGACGATCCCGCCGGGTTCTGGGGCCAGCTCGGCATCGCCACCTATGCCTACGACCAGCGCGGCTTCGGCGACACCGCCCGGCGCGGCATCTGGCCGGGGGCGGAGACGCTGGCCGCCGACGCCGCCACGGCGCTGCAGCTGCTGGAGGCGCGCTATCCCGGCGTGCCGGTCTATCTGCTGGGCGAAAGCATGGGCGGCGCCGTCGCCATCCTGGCGGCGACCGGGCCGCACCACCCGCCGATGGCCGGGCTGATCCTGTCCGCCCCGGCCACCTGGGGCCGGCAGAGCATGGACGCCATCCCGCGGGTGGCGTTGTGGCTAACGCGCCGGCTGATCCCGGCGATGACCTTCACCGGACGCAGCCTCGGCGTCCAGGCCAGCGACAACGTGCCGATGCTGGTCGCGCTCGGCCGCGACCCGCTCTACATCCGGGCCACCCGGGTCGACACGATCGACGGGCTGGTCGACCTGATGGGCCGCGCCTCCGACGCGGCGGGGCAGATTCCGGAGCCGACCCTGGTGCTGCTGGGCGAGCACGAGCAGGTGCTGGCGCCGGCCTCGGTCAACCTGCTGCTGCGCCGCCTGCCGCGGCGGCCGGACCTGGTCGTCGCCTCCTACAGCCGCGGCTGGCACTGGCTGCTGCGCGACCTCGGCCGGCGCACGCCGCAGCGCGACATCGCCGGTTGGATGCTGCATCCGGGGCCCGGCCTGCCTTCGGGCGCCGAGCGGCGCGGCGAGGCCCGGCGCGCCCTGGCCGACGGGGCGGTCCCGGGATCGGACCTGCAGGCGTCGGGCGGGCCTTGAACTACTCGGCGGCGGCTTCGGCCTTGGCCGGGAGCGGCAGCCGCACCGGGCTGAACACCTCCTGCTCCTCCGACACGCCGCGCAGGCTGAACCGGCCCATCGGCTCGGCCTCGACCCCGACCGCGCGGCGGAAGGCCTCGGTCATCAGCGGCCGGCGGCCGGTGATGCGGCACAGCGCCTCGACCCGGCTGGCCAGGTTGACCGCGGGGCCGATGACGGTGAAGTCCAGCCGGTCGGCGGCGCCGATATTGCCGTACATCACCTCGCCGATATGCAGCGACAGGCCGTAGTCGAGCGCCTGCCGGCCCTCCTCGACGCGCCTGGCGTTGAGCGCGGCCATGCCGTGCTCGGCCACCGCGGCGGCGGCCAGGGCCTTGGACGCGGCGTCCTGCACGCCCTGCTCCTCGTCCACCGGGAAGATCGCCAGCATGGCGTCGCCGATGAACTTCAGGATCTCGCCGCCGGATTCCTGCACCGCGGCGGCCATCGTCTCGAAATAGCTGTCCAGCGAGGCGACGATCTCCTCGCGCCCGACCTTCTCGCTCATCGCGGTGAAGTCGCGCAGGTCGCAGTACCAGATCGCGGCGTGCAGCGATTCCGACATGCCGCGGCGGATCTGGCCGTTCAGGATGCGGGCGCCGGCGTCGTGGCCGACATAGGTGTCCAGGAGGTCGACCGCGGTGGCGCGCAGGGTGTGGATCTCGATCAGCCGGGTCAGGATCGGCATCAGCCGGTCGATCTTTTCCAGCGCCGCCTCGCTGAACCCGCCGTCCTCGCGCGTGGCGAACGAGATGGCGGAGCGGCGGCCGCTGGTGAAGGCCAGGCCGAACAGGGCGTAGTCGGTCAGCCCCTCGTCGCGGAACTCCTCCAGCACCGGGAAGTCGAGCTGTGCCTTCGGGCCGGTCAGGCGGCGGCGCAGCGCGTCCGCGCCCTCCTCGATCACCACGTGGATCGGGCTCTGCTGATATTCGGGCGAGTTCCGGTTCTCCCACAGGCCGCGGCGGCGCTCGATCGCGCCGGTGCCGCGCCAGATATAGGCGGTGCCGAAATAGAGCGGGTGGAGGGCCGGAATGATGGCGAGGCCGCGCGCGACCGGAACGTCTTCGGCGACCAGGCGGTTGCAGAATTCCTCGAGCAGCTGGCCGGTGTCACGGATGCCCGGAGCCTCGTAGAGCAGCCAGTCCAGCGTGGGTGAGCCGGTACAGCTCGTCATCGGATGGTCTTTCTCGATCACGACGCCCATGGTCCGCCCCTCGCAGCACAGCCTCCATCATCTAGGGGCAGGGCGTCCAGATTTCGAGTCAGGCCGTTACCGATGAAGGGAAAACCTGCCTTGCGCAGCGGGCCGGGGCGGCAGGCGGCGGCGCCGCCGGCCTGGCCTCAGCCCCACAGCGCCGGCTCCGGCGGGTAGACCGTGGCGCCGTCATAGCGCAGGGCAGGATCGTGGTCCTGGGCCAGCAGCAGCGGCCCGTCCAGATCCACCACCTCCGCCCCCTGCGCCACCAGCGTCGCCGGCGCCATGGCGAGGGAGGAGGCGACCATGCAGCCGACCATCACGGCGAAGCCGCGCTCGCGGGCTGCGGCACGCAGCCGCAGCGCCTCGGTCAGCCCGCCGGCCTTGTCCAGCTTGATGTTGACCATGGCGTATTTGCCGGCGCAGCGATCCAGGCTGGCGGTGTCGTGGCAGCTCTCGTCGGCGCAGAGCGGGATCGGGCTCTCGAAGCCCTTGAGCGCGTCGTCCTCCGACGCCTTCAGCGGCTGCTCGATCAGCTCGACGCCGAGCGCGGCGAAGGCCGGGCCGAAGCGCTCGAGATGGCCGATCGACCAGGCCTCGTTGGCGTCGACCACCAACCGGCTGGCCGGCGCGTTCGCGCGCACCGCCTGAACCCGTTCCAGGTCGCCGTCGCCGGTCAGCTTCAGCTTCAACAGCGGCCGGTGCGCCGATTGCCGCGCCGCCTCGCCCATCCGCTCCACCGTGTCCAGGCTCAGCGTGTAGACGGTGGTGACCGGTCCGGGCTCCGGGATCCCGGCGACAGCCCAGGCCGGCACCCCGGCCAGCTTGGCCTCCAGGTCCCACAGCGCGCAGTCGACCGCGTTGCGGGCCGCGCCGGGCGGCAGCAGCGCCTCCAGCCCGGGCCGGTCGGCGCCGTCGGCGATCGCCTGGGCCACGCTCTCGATCTGGGCCGCCACGCTCTCCAGGCTCTCGCCGTAGCGGGCATAGGGCGTGCATTCGCCGCGGCCGACCGCGCCGCCGGCGGCGATCTCGGCGATCAGGGTGCGCGCCTCGGTGCGGCTGCCGCGCGAGATGGTGAAGACGCCGCGGATCGGCCAGACCGCCTGCCGGACCGAGAGCCGACGGCCGGTCATCAGGCGGCCACCGGGGCGGGCAGCCGGTCGACGATGGCGGCGACGCCGGTGCGCACCGGGTCTACCGTCGGCAGGCCGAAGCGGTCCTCGGCCTCCTTCAGCGCCCGCTCCGCGCCTCCCGGGTCCAGCGCCGAGGTGTTGAAGGCCAGCCCCACCACCTTGGCATCCGGGTTGGTCAGCCGGGCGCAGCGCTCGTTCAGCGCGATGCAGTCGGCCAGGTCGGGCAGGGGGAAATGCGGCAGGCCGCGCATGTGCGGCCGCCCGGGCTCGTGGCACATCACCAGCGCCTCGGCCTGGGCGCCGTGCAGCAGGCCGAGCGACACGCCGGCATAGGAGGCGTGGAACAGCGACCCCTGGCCCTCGATCAGGTCCCAATGGTCGGTCTCGGCCTCCGGCGCCAGCCATTCGGTGGCGCCGGAGATGAAGTCGGCGACCACGGCGTCGACCGAGACGCCGCCGCCGGCGATCAGGATGCCGGTCTGGCCGGTGGCGCGGAAATCGGCCCTGAAGCCGCGCGCCTTCATCTCGCGCTCCAGCGCCAGCGAGGTGAACATCTTGCCGACCGAGCAGTCGGTGCCGACGGTCAGCAGGCGCCGGCCGCGGCGCGGCGCGCCGGTGGCGACGTCGAAGTCGCGGTCCGGGTGGCGCACGTCGAACAGGCTGCGGCCCAGGGCCTTGGCGCGCTCCGCCACCGCCGGCAGGTCGGCGATGCGGTTGTGCAGGCCCGAGGCGATGTCCATGCCGAGCTCGAGCGCCCGCAGCATGGTGTCCTGCCAGGCCTCCGAGATCCGGCCGCCGCGGTTGGCGACGCCGATGATCAGGGTCTGCGCGCCCTGCGCCGCCGCCGCCTCCAGCGTCAGGTCGGGCAGGCCGCAGGTGGCGCGGCAGCCGTCCAGCCGCAGCTGGCCGACGCAGACCTCGCGGCGCCACTGCGCCACGCCATAGGCGGTCTTGGCGGCGAGCTGGTCGGGGGCATCCCCCAGGAACAGCAGATAGGGACGCCTGATATCCACGATGCGGGCTCCTCACCAACGGTCGCGGCGAGTGTAGCGGGAATCCGGGGGCAGGCCAGGACCGCGGCTTCGGGACGTCATAACCGGCGGTGAGGGTCCGTTACGGATGGGCGAGGTCAGTTCTGGTCCTGCTGCTGCCGTTTGTCCGGCGGCGGCGGTGGGCGCCGGGCCGGCGGAGGCGGCGGTCGACGCTGGATCTGCGGCTGGGCATGGGCCTGCGGCTGGAGGATGCGCGGCGCCGGTCGCGGCGCGGCGGCAGCGTGTGGCGGCTGTACCGGCGGCCGGGCCGCGGCCGGGACCTGCGGCCGGGGATGGTCGGCAAGCGGCCGTGCGGGCGACGGTGCCGGCACGGCTGCCGCTGCGGGCGGCCTGGCCGCCGGCGTCGGAGTCGGCGCGCCGGCCGGCCGCTGGCCGCGTTCCGGCAGCGGCGGATGCTGCTCCTGCGATGCGGGACCGGGCTGGGCGGCTGCGCTCGGCGTCTCGGGCCCGCGCTGGCCGCGGTCGGGCAGGGGCGGATGCGCCGGCTGGGCCTGGGTGGCATCGGGGACCGGCGGCTTGCCGGCCGGCGTCGCGGGCGGCTGCCCTGCCGCCTGGGCCGGAGCGGCCGGGCCGTGCTGTTCGGGGGCAGCCGGCGCCGGCCGGTTTTGCTGGCCCTGCGCCGCTGCATGGTCGATCGGCCGGGCCGGCTGGCTCGGCGCCGGCGGGTGGGGCCGGTTCGGATCGGCGGCGGCCAGCGGCAGGTGGCCTCCCGGCCCGAGGGCGTCGGGCCCGCGGGCGAGCGCCGGGTGCGGTGCCGGCGGCTGGCCTGCGGCCGGGGTCTCCGGATGCGGCAGGGCCGCGACCGCGGTCAGCCGGGCATGGTCCAGCTGGTCCGCCGCCACCGGCAGGGCGGCATGCGCCACCGGCTGGCGGCCGGCCAGGACCTGCGCCGGCACCACCGTGGCGAAGCGGCGGTTGGCGCCGCCCTCGACGATCGTGGTCGGGCCGTTGTGGATGTCGGTGATCCGGTTGATCTCGACGTTCCGGATGTTGGTGACGTTCACGTTCCGGACATAGGTGTCGCTGACCCGGTAGGGCGGGCGATAGATCTCGCCCGGCCCCAGCGGGTACCAGCCGATCGGATGGCTGTCGGCCGCGACGGTGATGGCGGCGCCGACCGCGGCGCCGGCGAAGAAGCTGACCAGGGCGGGGGCGTAGACCGGGTGCGCCTCGACCGGGCCGGGCACCCAGCCCCAACGGTCGTCGACATAGGCCCAGCGGCCGTAGTGGAACGGCGCGAAGCCCCAGGGCTGGTCGTCGACCCAGGTCCAGCCCCAGCGGTCGTCATGGTCCCAGCGGCCGTAACGGTAGGGCACCCAGCCGGCCGGCACGTCGGTCGGGTACCAGACGGTGCCGTAGGTCGGCGTGTCGTGCCAGGTGCCGGCGGCGGCCAGGTCCTGGTAGCCGGTCATGTTGCGGGAAACGTAGCGCGGCGCCGCGGACGCCGCCCGGATCCGGCCGTCCGCCCAGTCGTCGAGCGGGCTGCGGTCGGCCGACTGCGCCAGCGTATAGCTGAACGGATCGCCGCTGCCGCCGACCACGCCGGTCTCGCCGCCCTGGATGTCGACCGGCCCGTCCGGACCGCCGGCGACCTGGGCCTCGCCGGAAAACACCACCACCTGGGTCGGGTCCTGGGTGGTGCCGGCGTCGATCCGGTATTCGCCCGGCCGGTCCAGCGTGACCGTGCCGCGCGGGGTGTCGACCGTCCAGGTCTCGCCCGCCTGCAGGTCGGCGATGTCGACGTTGACCGACCCCTGGCCCAGCTGGGCGCCGAAGGCCTGGTCGTCCAGCTGCCGGATGTCCAGCTCGGCCTGGTCGCCGAGATGCAGCTCGGCCGGGCCGATCTCCAGTGCGGCCCGGGCCTGCGGCTCGGTCCACAGCGACATGCCGGCGGTCACCGGCTGGTTGCGGGCGGCCACCGCCCAGGGCTGGGCCGGGTCGGGGCGCAGCGACACCACGCCCGAGACATCGGCCAGCCGCCCGACCCGGGCCGGCGGATCATCGTCCGCCCGGGCCGGAACGACGCCGCAGAGCAGGGCCGCCGCGGCGACCCCCGCCAGGATCTGCGCTTTCATCCGTTCCTCCTCGGCCGCCGGCCACGCTGAGGGCCGGGCGGCCGGATACCCCTGTCCGACGCATGCGTCCGCAGTGTCAAAGACTAGGCGAGGGGGCGTTGCAGGAGGCTGGCGCGGAGATGAATTCGGGGTGAGGTGCCGCCGCGGCGTCGTCACCCCACCCTGCGGTACAGGCCCGGGTAGTCCAGCACCAGCTCGTTGGCGTCGGTGCTGATCTCGGCGGTGAAGCCGCTGCCGTCCAGCGATTCGAAGCGCCAGCGCCGCAGGGCCAGCGCGGTGTAGCGCTGCGGCGCGGCGAAGGGCGCCAGATCCGGCAGCGCCAGATACGCCACCCGGATCTCGGCCGACTCGCCGGGCTGCAGCCCCAGCCGCCGGATCGGCAGGGTGTTGGTGAAGGGCGTCGCCACCAGGTCGACGTCGATGCAACCGTCCAACTGCGGCAGCGGCGTGCCGTCGCCGGTGGTCCAGGCGCCGCCGCCATCGGCCAGAAGCCGCAGCCGCCGGTCCCCGGCATGGTCGGTCACCGCCACCGACCGCACCCGCCATTCGGAATCCATCACCATGGCGTAGCTCAGCGCCCACTCGACGCCGCCGGACTCGTGATCGGCATCGCCGCCGATCACCACGCTGTCGGCCTGGATCCAGGCGCCGCTGCGGTGCAGCCGCAGATGCTCCAGGCCGATGCCGTCGGCCGGGGCCCATCGGACATGTCGGTCCATGCGCCGTCTCCCGCGCGCTGTTTCTGTTCTCGAAACGTTCCTAGCATGATTCGGCGTCGCGCAACAACCGAGAATGATACTGATTATCAGTTGAAAATAGAGTTGACCATTTGGTCAGGTTTTCGATACCGTTTCGGTCAGGAGAGGCGGGGCCGCGGGCGAGAACCGGAGAATCCGGGCGCGGCACCAGGGCATGACGGTCGGGATCGACGGGCGGAGGGCCGGTCGGGCCGGCCATCGGAGGCTGGGAATGACGACGGGATCCGACATCGCGGCCGGACGCCTCGGCGCCGAGCGCATCGCCGAGGACTTCGCGGAGATCCATCCGCCGCTCGACCGGCGCACGGCGCTGATCGAATCCAGCCGCTGCTATTTCTGCTACGACGCACCCTGCATCGAGGCCTGCCCGACCGGGATCGACATCCCGGCCTTCATCAAGGGCATCGCCACCGACAACGTCAGGGGCGCGGCGCAGACCATCCTGACCGCCAACATCATGGGCGGCATGTGCGCCCGGGTCTGCCCGGTCGAGGAGCTGTGCGAGGATGCCTGCGTCCGCAACCACCAGGAGGAGAAGCCGGTGGCGATCAGCGCCCTGCAGCGCTACGCCACCGACCATGTCTTCCTGCGGAACGAGCAGCTGTTCAGCCGCGCGCCGTCGACCGGCCGGCGCGTCGCCGTGGTCGGCGCCGGCCCGGCCGGCCTCGCCTGCGCCCACCGCCTCGCCGTGCTCGGCCACGACGTGGTGGTGTTCGAGGCGAAGGCGAAGGGCGGCGGGCTGAACGAATACGGCCTGGCCGCCTACAAGATGGCGGACGGTTTCGCCCAGGCCGAGCTGGCCTATATCCTGGAGATCGGCGGCATCGAGATCCGCACCGGCCTGGCGCTGGGCCGCGACGTGTCCTTGAGCGAGCTGCGCCGCGACTTTGACGCCGTGTTCCTCGGCCTCGGCCACAACGCGGTCAACGCGCTCGGCTGCGACGGCGAGGCCCTGGCCGGGGTGGAGAGCGCGGTCGACTTCATCGCCCGGCTGCGCCAGGCCGCGGACAAGGGATCGGTGCCGGTCGGCCGCCGCGTCGTCGTGATCGGCGGCGGCAACACCGCGATCGACGCCGCCACCCAGGCCAAGCGGCTGGGGGCGGAGGAGGTGACGCTGGTCTACCGCCGCGGGCCTGAGCAGATGTCCGCCACCTGGAAAGAGCAGGACTGGACCCAGGTCAACGGCGTCACCGTCCGGCACTGGGCCCAGCCACGCCGCATCCTCGGCTGGCCGGCCAACGGCCGCGGCCCGTCGGTGAAGGAGGTCGAGTTCGAGCACACCCAGCTCGACGCCCAGGATCGCCTGACCGGCACCGGCGACCGCTTCACCGTGCTGGCCGACCAGGTCTTCACCGCCATCGGCCAGTATCTCGTGCCCTCGGCCTTCGCGCATGAGGCGGAGACGCTGGACATGGCCGGCAACCGCATCGCCGTGAACGAGGAGCGGCAGACCTCGCTGTCCGGCGTCTGGGCCGGCGGCGACTGCGTGCCGGGCCAGGACCTGACCGTCAGCGCCGTGCAGGACGGCAAGCTGGCGGCGCTGTCGATCGACCGGGCGCTGCGGCGCTGAATGTGCTACATTGGTAGTGCATTCGGAGGAGCGATGCCATGAGCGACGGATCCAGCACCACCATCACCCTGCGCGAGGCCAATCAAGGCTTCGCCGAGATGATCCGCGCGGTCGAATCCGGCCAGGAATTCGTCATCACCCGCCGCGGTGAGCCCGTGGCCCGGGTCGTGCCGGTGTCGCACCGGCGCGTGCTGACCCCGCCCCAGCAGGCGGCGCTGGAGCGGACGCGGGCGCGCATGGCCCATGGATATCGCAGCGAATCGCCGGAGCCTTTCGACCGGGATGCGCTGCATGACCGATAGGCGGTTCACCCTGGACACCAACGTCCTGATCTATGCGATCGACAGCGCCGAGGGCGACAAACACAGCCGGGCGAAGGAGATCGTCGAGCGCGCCGCGCTGACGGATTGCGTTCTCGCGATCCAGGCGTTGGGGGAGTTCTACGTCACCTCGCAGCGCCGGCGCCTGTTGCCGGCGGCCCATGCCGCGGCCCAGATCGCCGATTGGATCGAGCTGTTCGCCACCATGGCCCCGACCACGGCGAACACCATGACGGCGGCGCGGGAAGCCGCCGCCGCGCGGTTCGGCTACTGGGATGCGATGCTGCTGTCGACCGCCGACAGCCATGGCTGCACCACGCTGCTGAGCGAGGACATGGCGGACGGCGTGGCGCTGGGCGGCGTCACCGTGCGCAACCCGTTCCGCGGCGACCGGCTGCCGGACGAGATCGAGGCGCTGTTGACGGTTTGACCCGGCCGGCGCCGCCGGTCGGACGAGAAAGCGGCCGCAGAGCCGGGGAACACCAGCTGGAGGCTGTCATGGCCGATCTGAGCAACGACTTCCTGGGGATCCGGTCCCCGAATCCGTACTGGCTGGCCTCGGCGCCGCCGACGGACAAGGAGTACAACGTCGTCCGCGCCTTCCGCGCCGGCTGGGGCGGGGTGGTGTGGAAGACGCTGGGCGAGGACCCGCCGGTGGTCAACGTCTCCTCCCGCTACGGCGCGGTCAGCTACAACGGCACCCGCGTCGCCGGCCTGAACAACATCGAGCTGATCACCGACCGGCCGCTGGAGCTGAACCTGCGCGAGATCAAGCAGGTCAAGCGCGACTGGCCGGACCGGGCGATGATCGTGTCGCTGATGGTGCCCTGCGAGGAGCAGAGCTGGAAGTCGATCCTGCCGCTGGTCGAGGACACCGGCGCCGACGGCATCGAGCTGAACTTCGGCTGCCCGCACGGCATGTCGGAGCGCGGCATGGGCTCCGCCGTCGGCCAGGTGCCGGAATATGTCGAGATGGTCGCGCGCTGGTGCAAGCAGTACACGCGCATGCCGGTGATCGTGAAGCTGACGCCGAACATCACCAACATCCTGGGGCCGGCCCGGGCGGCCAGGCGCGGCGGCGCCGACGCGGTGTCGCTGATCAACACCATCCAGTCGATCGTGTCGATCGACCTCGACCTGATGGCGCCGACGCCGACGGTCGACGGCCTGGGCACCCATGGCGGTTATTGCGGTCCTGCGGTGAAGCCGATCGCGCTGCGCATGGTCGGCCAGATCGCGCGCGATCCGGAATGCCAGGGCATGGCGATCTCGGCGATCGGCGGCATCTCGACCTGGCGCGACGCGGCGGAGTTCATGGCGCTGGGCGCCACCAACGTCCAGGTCTGCACCGCGGCGATGACCCATGGCTTCAAGATCGTCGAGGACATGTCGTCCGGCCTGGCCAACTGGATGGACGAGAAGGGCTACGCCGGCACCCGCGCCTTCCAGGGGCTGGCGGTGCCGAATTTCGTCGAATGGCAGGACCTGAACATCAACTTCAAGTCGGTCGCCGCCATCGACCAGGACGCCTGCATCCAGTGCGGCAAGTGCTACATCGCCTGCGAGGACACCTCGCACCAGTCGATCTTCGCGCTGCGCACGCCCGAGGGCGGCCGCCGCTACGAGATCAACGAGGCGGAGTGCGTCGGCTGCAACCTGTGCATGCATGTCTGCCCGGTCGACAATTGCATCACCATGCAGTCGGTCGACACCGGCCTGCCCTATCTCAACTGGCAGCACCACCCCAACAATCCGATGCGCAAGGATGCCGCCGAATAACCCTTACTTTGGTGCAATTTGGCATCGTCGGCTCGGAAGCGATCGGTCATGATGGCGCCCTTCCGATCATTCGATACGAAAAGAAGCGAGGGGAATGATGGCTGTCATGCGACGCGCGGTGCTGGTGGGGATCATGGCCGCGGCGCTTGCCGGATGTGCCGGCAGCAAGGAGCCGGCATCCGGACCCGTGGCGGAAGCCAAGATCGACGATTTCGCCGGCTCCTGGATCGGTGCGAGCGAGGAGGAGGTGCAGCGCGCCTCGGCGGTGATCCTGGAGCCGCGGGGCGACGGCGGCTTCCGGCTGTTCTGGCGCAACGTCCAGGCCGGCCAGCCCGGCGACGGGCTGGAGTTCCGGGAGCGCGAGCTGGTGTTCCAGTCCTCGACCCGGCCGAACTTCTGGACCGCCTCGGTTCCGGCGGACCGCGCCTACGCCACTGCCAGCCTGTCCGGCCCGACCCTGACGGTCGAGGTCGTCGGAACCACCCAGGACGGCAAGGTCGAGCGCCAGCTCTACCGCCGCACCCTGGTCGACGGCTCCCATCTGAAGCTGGCCTATACCCGCGAGGTGGCGGGCCAGCCGGCCTCCACCATCGAGGCCGATTTCATCCGCAAGCCGGCCTGATCGAAGGGATCGGGCCCTAAGGACGTGACGATGCAGCAAAATATCCAGATCGATCCGCAGCGCCTCTGGGACGCGATCATGGAGACCGCCGAGTTCGGCAAGACCCCGAAGGGCGGGGTCAAGCGCCTGACCCTGACCGACCTGGACAAGCAGGTGCGGGACTGGTTCCGGCGGCAGTGCGAGGCGGTCGGCTGCACCGTCACCGTCGACGAGGTCGGCAACATGTTCGCCCGCCGGCCGGGCCGGGACAACTCGCTGCCGCCGATCTGCGTCGGCAGCCATCTCGACACCCAGCCGACGGGCGGCAAGTTCGACGGCATCCTGGGCGTGCTGTCGGGGCTGGAGCTGCTGCGCACGCTGCACGACACCGGCTACGAGACCAACGCGCCGATCGAGGTGATCAACTGGACCAATGAGGAGGGCTCCCGCTTCGCCCCGGCGATGCTGGCCTCCGGCGTCTTCGCCGGGGTGTTCACCAAGGAGTACGCCTACAGCCGCGAGGACCGCGACGGCCAGCGCTTCGGCGACGAGCTGGAGCGGATCGGCTACAAGGGCTCGGTCCCGGTCGGCCAGCGTAAGCTGGGCGCGCATTTCGAGCTGCATATCGAGCAGGGGCCGATCCTCGAGGCCGAGGAGAAGGTGATCGGCGTCGTCACCGGCGTGCAGGGCATGCGCTGGTACGAGGTCACGGTGACCGGCCGCGAGAGCCATGCCGGCTCCACCCCGATGCGGCTGCGGCGCGATGCGTTGCGCGGCGCCGCCCGGATGATCGAGGCGGTGATCGCGGTCGGCGACGCCACGGCGGACGCGGTCGCCACGGTGGGGCTGGCCGAGGTGCGGCCGAACAGCCGCAACGTGATCCCGGGCGAGGTGTTCTTCACCATCGACTACCGCAACCCCGACGACGCGAAGATCGGGGTGATGGAGAAAGAGGCGCGGGCGGCGATCGACCGGATCGCGGCCGAGCTGAAGCTCGAGGTCAAGGTCGAGGCGATCTGGGATTCGCCGGCGGTGAAGTTCGACCCGGCCTGCATTGACGCGGTCGAGGCGGCGGCCCGGTCGAACGGCTTCACCCATCGTCGCATCGTCTCCGGCCCCGGGCATGATTCGGCCTATATCGCCCGGGTGGCGCCGACCGCGATGATCTTCGTGCCGTGCCGCGAGGGCATCAGCCACAACGAGGAGGAGAGCATCGAGTTCGACCACGCCGCCGCCGGGGCCAATGTGCTGCTGCGCGCCGTGCTCGACTACGACCGCTCGCTCGAACAGAAGGCGGGCTGAGGCATGGCGGTGTCGGCGGTCAGGCCCGAGCATCTCTCGCAGACGGCGTCCGCCGCGCCGCCGGTGGTCGAGGCCCGGCGCCTCGGCCTGACCTTCCAGACCGCAGATGCGCCGGTGGTGGCGCTGCAGGATGTCGACCTGACCATCGGCGAGGGCGAGTTCGTGTCGCTGATCGGCCCGTCCGGCTGCGGCAAGACCACGCTGATGCGGGTGGTGGCCGATCTGGTGCGGCCGACCGCCGGCTCGGTCACGGTGAACGGGCTGACGCCGGAAGAGGCGCGTCTGGCCCGCGCCTATGGCTACGTGTTCCAGGCGCCGGCCCTCTATCCCTGGCGCAATGTCCGCCGCAATGTCGAGCTGCCCTTGGAGATCATGGGCGTGCCGGCGACGGAGCGGCAGGAGCGGGCGCGGGCGGCGCTCGGCACCGTCGGTCTCGACCAGTTCGAGAAGAAGTTCCCCTGGCAGCTCTCGGGCGGCATGCAGCAGCGCGTGTCGATCGCCCGCGCCCTCGGCTTCCAGCCGAAGCTGCTGCTGATGGACGAGCCGTTCGGCGCGCTCGACGAGATCACCCGCGACAACCTCAACGTCCATCTGCTGGGCCTGTGGAACCGCACCAGCCTGACCGTGATCTTCGTCACCCATTCGATCCCGGAGGCGGTGTTCCTGTCCTCCAAGATCGTGGTGATGTCGCCGCGGCCGGGCCGGATCCTCGACGTGATCGACAGCGATCTGCCGCGCCAGCGCGACCTCGACATCCGCGAGACCCCGGAATTCCTCGCCATCGCCCAGCAGGTCCGCGAAGGCCTGCGGGCCGGGCATTCCTACGAATGAGGGCCGGCTGGAACAGGATTGTAGGTTGGGTTCGCAAGAGCGAACCCAACATCTTGCCGTTGGTGCCGCCTCTGTTGGGTTCGCTGTCCGCGAACCCAACCTACGACTCCACCGAATGAGGGTGGACCGCCCATGACCGTCCTCGCCGAATCACTCCCGGCGCGGCCCGGCACCTGGGCGCGGCTGAAAGGCGGGCGGGCGCTGCCGCTGGCGACCGTGCTCGGCGCCTTCCTGATCCTCTGGTATCTCGGCTCCTTCTGGCTGAACGCGCCGCAGGCGGTGGAGCGGCTGAGCCGTGCCGGGCCGGACTGGACGACCGCGCAGTTCTTCGAGGCGGTCTGGAAGCTGGACCGGCCACTGCTGCCGACGCCGGACCAGGTCGCGACCGACCTCTGGGGCAGCACCGTCGGCCGGCCGGTCACCAGCAACCGCAGCCTCGTCTACCACGCCTGGGTGACGATGAGCTCGACCCTGGTCGGCTTCGTGCTCGGCACGCTGCTCGGCATCCTCCTTGCCGTCGGCATCGTCCATGTGCCGACGCTCGACCGGTCGCTGATGCCCTGGGTGATCGCCAGCCAGACCGTGCCGATCCTGGCGATCGCGCCGATGATCGTGGTCGTGCTCGGCAATATCGGCCTCACCGGGGTGGTGCCGAAATCGATCATCTCCGCCTATCTCAGCTTCTTCCCGGTGACCATCGGCATGGTCAAGGGGCTGCGCTCGCCCGATCCGCTGCAGCTCGACCTGATGCGGACCTACTCCGCCAGCGGGTCCCAGCTGTTCTGGAAGCTGCGCTGGCCGGCGGCGGTGCCGTTCCTGTTCCCCAGCCTGAAGATCGGCATCTCGCTGGCGCTGGTGGGCGCCATCGTCGGCGAGCTGCCGACCGGCGCCCAGGCCGGCATCGGCGCGCGGCTGCTGACCGGCTCCTATTTCGGCCAGATGATCCAGCTGTGGTCGGCCCTGGTGATGGCGGCGCTGCTGGCCCTGCTCTGCGTCTTCGCCGTCACCCTGGCCGAGCGCGCCGTGATCGCCAGCCGCGGAGGCCGGGGATGAGTGGGCGCGTTCTCCGCAGCCTCGCCTGGCTCGTGGTCGCGCTCGTGCTCGCTGCCTTCGTCCTGTGGTGGATCGGCGACGGCGGCGTGTTCGCCGCCGGCACCGCCTGGATCGCCCTGCCGATCGTGGCGGCGGTGGCCGCGTCCTGGGCGGCGCTGCACGGCCTGTCGCCGGTGCCCGGCCGGGCCGCCGGCATCGCCGTGCCGATCCTGTTCGGCGCCGTGCTGCTGTGGCTGTGGCAGGTGCTGGTCACCGGCTTCCAGGTGCCGCAGATCCTGCTGCCGGCGCCGTCGCAGATTGGGGCGCGCTTCGCCGCCAGCACCGACACGCTGTGGGTCGACTTCGTCCAGACCTTCATCCGCTCGGCGATCCCGGGCTTCCTGATCGGCTCCGGCGCCGGCTTCCTGACCGCGGTGGCGATCGACCGGTCGCCCTTCCTGCAGCGCGGGCTGCTGCCGCTCGGCTCCGCCGTCTCGGCCATGCCGATCGTCGGCATCGCGCCCATCATGATCATGTGGTTCGGCTTCGACTGGCACTCCAAGGCCGCCGTGGTCGTGGTCATGACCTTCTTCCCGATGCTGGTGAACGCGCTGGCCGGGCTGGAGGCCGCGGGGGCGATGGAGCGTGACCTGATGCGGTCCTACGCTGCCAGCTACCGGCAGACCCTGCTGAAGCTGCGGCTGCCCTGCGCGCTGCCCTTCATCTTCAACGCGCTGAAGCTGAACGCCACGCTGGCCCTGATCGGCGCCATCGTGGCCGAGTTCTTCGGCACCCCGATCTACGGCATGGGCTTCCGCATCTCGACCGAGGTGGCGCGGCTGAATGTCGACATGGTCTGGGCCACCATCCTGGTCGCGGCCGTGGCCGGCTCCGCCTCCTACGGGCTGCTCGCCCTGGTGGAGCGGGCGACGACCTTCTGGCACCCTTCGATGCGGGAAGCGGGACACTGAACAAAGTCTGACGAACGGGAGAGGCTTCACATGAAAAAAACCATTCTGGGACTGGCCGCGATCGCAGCGGCGCTGGGCTTCGGCCCGGCGCAGGCGGCGGACCCCTTCACCATCCAGCTGAAATGGGTCACCCAGGCGCAGTTCGGCGGCTATTACGTCGCGGCGGAGAAGGGCTACTACACGGATGAGGGGCTGGACGTCACGATCAAGCCGGGCGGGCCGGATATCGCGCCGCCGCAGGTGATCGCGGCGGGCGGGGCCGACGTCATCGTCGAATGGATGCCGGCGGCGCTGGCGGCGCGCGAAAAGGGCGTGCCGCTGGTCAATGTGGCGCAGATCTTCAACCGCTCCGGCATGATGCTGACCTGCAAGAAGGAAAGCGGGATCACGTCGCCGGCCGACTTCAAGGGCAAGACCCTGGGCGTCTGGTTCGCCGGCAACGAGTATCCGTTCCTGTCCTGGATGGGCAAGCTGGGCCTGTCGACCTCGGGCTCGAACCCGGACGTCAAGGTGCTGCGCCAGGGCTTCAACGTCGACCCGCTGCTGCAGAACCAGGCGGCCTGCATCTCGACCATGATCTACAACGAATACTGGCAGGTGATCGACGCCGGCGTGCCGGAGAAGGACCTGATCACCTTCTACTACGAGGACCAGGGGGTGGCGACGCTGGAGGACGGGCTGTACGCCCTCGACTCCAAGCTGAAGGACCCCGCCTATGTCGACAAGCTGGGCCGCTTCCTCAAGGCCTCGGCCAAGGGCTGGGCCTATGCCAAGGCGCATCCGGACGAGGCCGGCAAGATCGTGGCCGAGGCCGATGCGTCGGGCGCGACCACCGACGCGGTGCAGACCCGCATGGCCGAGAACATCGCCAAGCTGATCACCGTGTCGGACGACAAGATCGGCTGGCTGGACCCCGAGGCGTACAAGCGCACCGTGCAGGTGCTGCTGTCGAGCAAGAGCGACCCGGTGATCACCAAGGACCCGGGCGACGCCGCCTGGACCCATGCCGCCTGGGACAAGGGCATGGGCAAGTAGGCATCCGACGGAGAAGGGCCGGGCGAGAGCCGGCCCTTTTCGCGCTGTCCCTACAGGATGAAGTCGGAGGCCTGGAGGCCGGAAACGCCGCCGAGGACGATCTCGAGGTCGGAGACGCCGTCGCCGTTGATGTCGACGCCGATCACGGCATCGCCACCGGAGACGGTATAGCGCAGCTGGCCGGCAACGCCGGTGTAGGCGGCGGTGCCGATGAAGGTGAAGCTGTCGTCGCCGTCCCCGCTGTCGCCGTCGGCGTCGATCGCCGACAGGTCGATCCGATCTCCCTCGGCATGGCTGAAATCGGTGATCCGGTCTGTGCCTTGCCACGCCGTGGAGGAGACGAAGCGGTCCGCGCCGCCCCCGCCGGTCAGCACGTCCGCTCCCCCGCCCCCGGCCAAGGTGTTGGCGGCGGCATTGCCGATCAGGGTGTCGTCCTCGGACCCGCCGGTGACGGACTCGATCGAGATCAGGGTATCGACGCCACGATCGCTGCTGGCGGTGCCGGTGGCCAGGTTCACCGTCGTGGAGCCGAACAGGCCGTCATACGAGACACGATCGTGGCCATCCCCGCCGTCCAGGGTGTTGCTCGCGTCCCCGCCGGCGAGAACATCGTCCCCGGCGCCGCCGTCGAGGGTGTCCTCCAGGGATCCGCCCTCGAGGACGTCGTTCCCGCCGCCGCCGCGGAGGATGTCGCGGCCGCCGCCGCCGTCGAGGATATTGTCATCGCTGTTGCCGATCAGGGTGTCGCCATAGGCGGAGCCCTCGACCATTTCGATCGAGATCAGGTGGTCGCCGAACGCGGTGCCGCTGCTGCCGGTGCCGGTTGCCAGGTTCACCGTCACGCCTTTGGTGCTGTCGCCGTAGCTGACGGTGTCGAAGCCTTCACCGCCGTCGAGGACGTCCGCCCCGGCGCCGCCGGTCAGCCGGTCGTCGCCGCCGTAGCCATAAATCTCGTCGGCTTGATCCGTCCCGTGAAGGGCGTCGTCGCCAGACGTCCCGTCAATCCGATTCGCCATGTCTCTCTCCCCCTGTGGTACCGCATCGGGAGCGGAACCGGCATTCGCTCCGCTCCCGTCCGCAGCAGTTTCGATAATTGCGCGATGTTATCCGATGTCGGGCGGCCGGCACCGGGTCGGTTCCGTTACAGCACGAAGTCGGAGGCCTGGAGGCTGCCGACGCTGGCGAGCACGATGTTGAAGTCGGAGACGCCGTCGCCGTCGGTGTCGCCGCCGACCACGGCGTCGCTGCCGATGACGTCGTAGCGCAGCTGGCCGGCGACGCCGGTGTAGGTTGCGGTGCCGATGAAGGTGAAGCTGCCGGCGCCGCTGCCGTTGGCGTCGATCGGCGACAGGTCGATCTGGTCGCCCTGGGCGTCGCTGAAATCGGTGATCCGGTCGGCATCGGTCGTCCCCGTCGCGCTGTCGCCGACGGCGGCGAAGACAAAGCGGTCGGCGCCGCCTCCGCCGGTCAGCAGGTCCTTTCCGGCCGCGCCCTCCAGGGTGTCGGCCCCTTCAAAGCCATCGAGAGCGTCGTCCCCGCCTCCGCCGCGGAGGGTGTCGTTCCCCAAGCTGCCGCTGAGTTGGTCGTTCCCGTCATGGCCTTCGAGGATATCGTCGCCGCCGGCCCCGGTCAGGCTTTCGGCGCCACCGCCGCCCGTCAGCGTATCGGCATAGCTGGAGCCGGTGACCTCTTCGATCGAGATGAAGGTGTCGCCCTCGGCAGTGCCGCCACTCCCGGTGCCGGTGGCCAGGTTCACCGTCACACCTGCGGCGCTGAGGAAGTATTCGACGGAGTCGAGGTCCTCGCCGCCATCGAGGGCGTCGGCCCCTTCGTCGCCGTAGAAATCGTCGGTCCCGGCGCCGCCGCGGAGGATATCGTCGCCGCCGTCGCCGCGGAGGGTATCGAAGCCTTCGCCACCATCCAGGGTGTCTGCCCCGTCGTCGCCGCCGAGGTCGTCGTTCCCGTCGCCGCCGCGGAGGGTGTCGCCCCCGCGGCCGCCTGAAAGGGAATCGCCCGTGCCGTTGCCCTCGAGGACATCATCGCCGTCGGCCCCGACCAGACGATCGAAGGCGCTGCTGCCAATCAGGGTGTCGGCATGGGCGGAGCCGCCGATGCTTTCGATCGAAACCAGGCGATCGCCCTCGGCGTCGCCGCCGCTGCCGCTGCCGGTGGCGAGATTCACCGTCACGCCCGCGGTGCTGTCGGAATAGCTGGCTTCGTCGAAACTGTCGAAATTGTCGCCGCCGTAGAGGACATCGGCCCCGGCGCCGCCTTGGAGATAATCGTCGCTGCCGCCGCCATCGAGGACGTCGGCCCCGGCGCCGCCCCGGAGGACGTCGTAGCCCCAATGACCGCTGAGCCTGTCGTCACCGTCGCCGCCGCTAAGGCTGTCGTTCCTGGCATAGCCCAGGAGGGTGTCGTTGCCTTGGCTGCCGATCAGCCTGTCCTCATAGGCGGAGCCGCGGACCTCTTCGATCGAAGCCAGGCGGTCGCCCTCGGCGGTACCGCCTCTGCCGGTGCCGGTGGCCAGGCTCACCGTCACGCCCGCGGTGCTGTCGAAGTAGGAGACGATGTCGAGGCCGTCGCCGCCGTCGAGCCTGTCGGCCCCGCCGCGACCATTGAGGACATCATCGCCGCCGAAGCCACGCAGAACATTGGCGCTGCCGTTGCCGATCAGGGTGTCGGCGTAGCCGGAACCGTCGATATTCTCGATCCCAGTCATGGCGCCGCCGGTGCTGTTCCCGTCGTCGAGGTTTACGGTCACGCCGTACAGGCCGATCTGGTCGTACCAGGTTGCGTAGTCGACGGTATCGATGCCATCGCCGCCGGAAAGGGTATTGCCTTCGGATTCGACGCTGAGCCTGTCGTTGCCGTCGCCGCCGGAAAGGGAATTGCGCCCGCTCTCGCCGTTGAGCCAGTCGCCGCCGCCGCCGCCGTGAAGCACGTCGTTGCCGCCGCCGCCGCGCAGGTTGTTGTTCACGTCGCTGCCGGTGAGCGTGTCGGCAAAGTCCGACCCTTCGAGATTCTCGACATCTGCGGCGATGGTGTCTCCTTCGGCGTCGCCGCCGGAGCCGATGCCGGTGGCCAGACTCACGGTCACGCCGATCCCGCTCTGGGATAAGGTGTAGCTGACGCTGTCGTTGCCGTCGCCGCCCGACAGGCTGTCCGCCCCGCCCCGGCCGTAGAGCTGATCGTCGCCGCCGTCGCCGTGAAGCACATCGTTGCCCACGCCGCCGTCCAGATAGTCGCGGTCGTCGCCGCCCGAGAGGCTGTCTGCCCCGTCCTCGCCGTAGAGGAGATCGTCGCCGCCCTCGCCGCGGAGCACGTCGTCGCCGCCGCGGCCAAACAGGGTGTCGAAGTCTGCGTCGGTGCCGGTGAGCGTGTCGGCATGGGCCGAGCCCCGGAGGTAGTCGATGTTGGTGAGGATGTCGCCCTCGGCGTCGCCGCCGGAGCCGGTGCCGGTGCCGAGGTCTACGGTGACGCCGGCGCTGCTTCCTTCATAGCTGGCGGTATCGTAGCCGACTCCACCGTCGAGAGTATCCGCCCCGGCGCCGCCGATCAGCCGGTCGTTGCCGGCCTCGCCATGGAGCTGGTCATCACCCTCATACCCCCAGATCTCGTCGTCTTGATCCGTCCCAAGAAGAGTGTCGTCGCCAGACGTCCCGTCGATGCGATTCGCCATGGTTCTCTCCCCTTAGTGTCGCCGCCCGCGGCGGCGTCGATGATCGCTCCCGACCGCCCGGTGCCAGGGCCGCCGGCACCGGGCCGCCGGCTACAGCACGAAGTCGGAGGCCTGCAGGCTGCCGACGTTGCTGAGCACGATGTTGAAGTCCGAGACGCCGTCGCCGTCGACGTCGCCGCCGATCACGGCATCGCTGCCGGAGAGGGCGTAGCGCAGCTGGCCGGCGACGCCGGTGTAGACAGCGGTGCCGATGAAGGTGAAGCTGCCGTTGCCGCCGCCTTCGCCGCTATCGGCGTTGATCGCCGACAGGTCGATCCGGTCCCCCTGGACGTGGCTGAAATCGGTGATCCGATCGGCGTTGGTCCGGCCCACCGCGCTGTCGAAGGGGTGGGAGGCGAAGCGGCTGCCGGCGAAGACGAAGCGGTCGGCGCCGTCTCCCCCGGTCAGCAGGTCCTTTCCGCGCGCGCCGGTGATGATGTTCGCGGCGGCGCTGCCGGTCAGGGTGTCGGCATGGCCTGAACCGTGGATGTTCTCGATCGAAACCAGGGTGTCGCCGAATGCCGTGCCACTGCTGCCGGTTCCCGTGGCGAGGTTGACCGTCACGCCCACGGTGCTGTCGGCGTAGCTGGCGACATCGGTGCCGGCGCCGCCGTCGAGGTCATCGGCCCCCGCGCCGCCGCGGAACACGTCGTCGCCGTCGCCGCCGGTCAAGGTGTCGGCGTGGGAGGAGCCGTAGACGGCCTCGACCGAGATCAGGGTATCGCCCTCGGCCGTCCCGCCGCTGCCGGTGCCGACGGCCAGGTTCACCGTCACGCCCTGGGCGCTGTTGTAATAGCTGACGAGATCGAAGCCAGCGCCGCCGTCGAGGGTGTCGGCGCCGCCATTGCCGTTGAGCACGTCGTCGTCGCCGCCGCTGCGCAGGGTGTTGGCTCCGGCATTGCCGACAAACACGTCCTCATACTCGGTCCCTATGAGGTTCTCGATATCATCGGCGATGGTGTCGCCGTCTGCGTAGAAGCCGGAGCCGGTGCCGCCGATGGTCACGGTCGCGCCGGTGATATAGGGAATGTCGGTATCGCTATAGTCGACGGTGTCGATGCCGTCGCCGCCGAAGAAGGCGTCCGCACCGAGGTAGCCGAACAACACGTCGTCACCGGCTTCGCCGCGCAGCACGTCGTTACCAGTGGAGCCACGGAGGATGTTGGCCTCGGCGTTGCCGGTGAGGATGTCGGCATAGTCCGAACCTCGGAGGTTCTCGATGTCCTCGGCGATGGTGTCGCCCTGGGCATCGCCGCCCGAGCCTGAGCCGCCGAGAGTGACGGTCACCCCGGTGCTGCTGCCGGAGTATCCGGCGGTGTCGATGCCGGCGCCGCCGGACAGGGTGTCGGCACCGGAGTCGCCTCCGAGGGTGTCGTTGCCGTCGCCGCCCTGGAGCGAATCGTCGCCGGCGAAGCCGTAGATCTCGTCGACGTCATCCGTCCCGATAAGGACGTCGTCGCCGGGGGTCCCGTAGATTTGATTCACCATGGTTCTCTCCCCTTTTCCGCCACCGTCCGGGGGATAGGAACCGAGCGCCCGGTTCCCACACGCGGTGGCTTCGTTGATTGGTTCCAACCGCAATGATGCCCGGTGCCCAAGGCCGGGCACCGGCTTCGTTACAAAACGAAGCCGGAGGCCTGCAGGCTGCCGTCGGTGATGACGGTGTCGAGATTGCCGCCGACATGATTCATCGTCGCGTCTCCCCCTTGAAGATTCGATCGAATGCCCGCCGAACGGCCTCGGCGTGGGCACCGGGTGTAGCAGCGCCGCGCAGGACACCCTCGCCCGGGGCGCGCGTGCGGACAGTCCCTCGATCTTCCTACCGGGTGACCGGCTTCACCGGCCGTTCCGGAAGGATGTCACAACAAAGGATATCTCGCCGTGTGGGCGCAGGCTGCGGTCCGCCTGCAAGGCGTCATCGACAGATCCCCGTTCCACGAACGCCATCCAACATGCTTATTTTCTTACAATATTTAATGTAAGTTGAATGTATCGCAATCGCCTTGTGCCGACAATCCTCGACCGGAGAAAACTCCTACGCCACCAGCGATGCGCGACGTCGTCGATTGCTGCAAGGATCCCCGGTGCCGGCGAGGCCGGCACCGGGCCTGTCGCCGTTACAGAACGAAGTCGGAGGCCTGCAGGCTGCCGACGTTGTCGAGCACGATGTTGAAGTCGGAGACCTTGTCGCCGTTGGTGTCGCCGGCGATCACCGCATCGCCGTTGGAGACGACATAGCGCAACTGGCCGGCGACGCCGGTATAGGCGTCGGTGCCGATGAAGCTGAAGGCCTGGTTTCCGGCGGTCCCGGTGTTGGCGTCGATCAGCGACAGGTCGATCCTGTCGCCCTGGGCGTGGCTGAAATCGGTGATCCGGTCGGCGTTGGCGGATCCCGTCGCGCTGTGGCCGGCGCCGAAGACGAAGCGGTCGGCCCCGGCCCCGCCGGTCAGCACGTCCTTTCCGCCGCCGCCGGTCAGCGTGTTGGCCACGCTGTTGCCGATCAGCGTATCGGCATAGTTGGAGCCGTTGACCCCCTCGATGGAGATCAGCGTGTCGCCGGTGGCGGTGCCGCCGCTGCCGGTGCCCGCGGCCAGGTTCACGGTCACGCCCCTGGTGCTGTCGGTGTAGCTGACCGTATCGACGCCGGTGCCGCCATCGAGGATATCGGCGCCCGCACCGCCGCGGAGGAAATCGTTGCCGTCGCTCCCGCGCAGGGTGTTGGCGGCGCTGTTGCCGATCAGCGTGTCGGCATGGGTGGAGCCGTTGACGGCCTCGATCGCGGCCAGGGTGTCGCCATGCGCGGTGCCGCCGCTGCCGGTGCCGGTGGCGAGGTTCACCGTCACGCCCACGGTGCTGTCGAAATAGGTGACGAGGTCGATGCCGGCCCCGCCATTGATGGCATCGCCGCCGGTCCCGCCGTTGAGGATGTCGTTCCCATCCCCGCCGGAGAGCCGGTCGCTGCCGTCATATCCCTTGAGGATGTTGGCGCCGGCATTGCCGGTCAGCGTGTCGCCGGCTTTGCCGCCGTAGACGTTCTCGACGCCGTTGAAGGTGTCGCCCTGCGCCTCGCCGCCGCTGCCGACGCCGGTGGCCAGGTTCACCGTGACGGCATCGTCGGTGCCGAAATAGGTGACGATGTCGTTGCCGGTGCCGCCGAAGAACCGGTCGCTGCCGGTGCCGCCGCGAAGCACGTCGTCGCCGGCGCCGCCGACCAGGGTGTCGAAGCCCGAGCCGCCGTTGAGCCTGTCTGCGGCGCCAGCGCCGAAGAGGAAGTCGTCCCCGCTGCCGGCGGTGAGATCGCGCGGCGTGGGCGAGGTGTTGAAGGTGAAGAAGTTGCCGGTGCGCAGCGCGTCGACGGTGACGTTCTTGATCCGGATGCTTTCGTCGCTGAAATCGTAGCCGAAGGTGATGACGACGTCCGTGCCATCCTGCTTCATGAAGGGCAGGAGGCTGGCCATATCGCCGACACCGATGGCCCGCAGGTCGATCTTGTCGCCGGTCCGGAGGTCGAAGATCGTGTCGTTGCCGAACTCGCGGTCGTTGTAGACGAAGACGTCGTTGCCGGCGCCGCCGTAGAGCTTGTCGCCGCCGGTGCCGCCGATGAGGGTGTCGTTGTTGGCCCCGCCGACCAGGGTGTCGAAGCCCGAGC
>NZ_JBHYMS010000009.1:24272-168388 GCF_042743185.1 Inquilinus sp. NPDC058860
ACGTCGTTGCCGGCGCCGCCGTAGAGCTTGTCGCCGCCGGTGCCGCCGATGAGGGTGTCGTTGTTGGCCCCGCCGACCAGGGTGTCGAAGCCCGAGCCGCCGTTGAGCTTGTCGGCGGCGCCGGCGCCGAAGAGGAAGTCGTCCGCGCTGCCGGCGGTGAGATCGCGCGGCGTGGTGGAGGTGTTGAAGGTGAAGAAGTTGCCGGCGGTCAGGTCATCGACAGTGATGTTCTTGATCCGGATGCTTTCGTCGCTGAAATCGTAGTCGAAGGTGATGACGACATCCGTGCCATCCTGCTTCATGAAGGGCAGGAGGCTGGCCATATCGCCGACGCCGATGCCCTGTAGGTCGATC
The DNA here is from genome assembly GCF_042743185.1 of Inquilinus sp. NPDC058860. NCBI lineage: Bacteria > Pseudomonadati > Pseudomonadota > Alphaproteobacteria > Rhodospirillales > Rhodospirillaceae > Inquilinus > Inquilinus sp. NPDC058860. The sequence goes on from NZ_JBHYMS010000009.1 coordinate 24,627, forward strand.
TTGTCGCCGGCCTGGAGGTCGAAGATCGTGTCGTTGCCGAACTCGCGGTCGTTGTAGACGAAGACGTCGTTGCCGGCGCCGCCGGTCAGCTTGTCGGCGCCGGTGCCGCCGATGAGCCGGTCGTTGCCATTGCCGCCGTCGATGGTATCGCTGCCCCCGAACCCGCTGATGGTGTCGCCGTCCGAGGAGCCGGGCAGATTATCGTCGAGATTGGTTCCATTGATCACAGCCATTGCTTCTTACCCCTTCTTTCACGGTTCGATCGAAGGCCCGCCGCACGGCCCCGGCCTGGACGCCGGGCACGGCGGTGCCGTCGGGCGCCCTTCGTCGCGAAGGCCGCCCCTGCCTGCGCCGCCCATGGCGGCAGCGGGCCGAGCTGATGGTCAGGTTGACGGCCGGCCGTGCCGGCCTGTTCCGGGTGCTACAAGAGGAGGTGAAGGGACCACGGGCGGCGGCCGCGGATCACCGCGGGCGGCCGGATCGCCACGGCCTTCAGCGTGGAAGCCGACGCCGGTCGATATCCCGTTCCGTCAGGTCCCGTTCGGGTTCCGCAGATGACATCCAAGTGCTCCCCCACCATCCATTTAACATTTGATTCAAATTAAACTTTGCCGTGCCGGCCCCGCTGGCGGCAATCCGCACTCGACGAGCCGCCGGTCGTCGTCGACACGGGGCTCGCCCGCTGCTCGGTCCGGGGACGAACGGGCCGGGCGTGCCCCCGGCGGCTGCCCGATGACGAGACCCGGCCGTGAGGCGGCCGGGCGCGCTTCGTCATCGCGCTTGCAACCTGGATATCGGCCGATGGTGGCGCGATTGTGTCATCGGGGTGAGATTGTCGTCCCAATCCGCAAGACCGCAATTTTTTTGGCCAAGCCGCGCTGCGATCGCGCTGCAGCCTTTCAGGCCCGGGGCGCCCGGTGCAGGGCGACGCCGGCCATCACCAGGCCGATCCCGGCGAGATCGCGGATCGAGGGGATCTGTCCCAGCACCAGGACGCCGATCCCGGCGGCGGTGGCCGGCAGCAGCGCCAGCATCAGCGCGAAGCTGGCGCGCGGCAGCCGGGCCATGGCCAGCAGGTCGCAGGCATAGGGGATGACCGACGACGCGACGCCGACCCCGATCCCGGCCAGCAGCAGCACCGGGTCGGCCAGCGCCGGCAAGGCCGGGCCCAGCCCGAAGGGGGTGATCGCCGCCAGCGCCGCCAGCATCGCCGCGGCCAGCCCGTCGATGCCGCCGGCCCCGGCGATGCGGTGGCCCAGCACGATGTAGGCGACGAACAGCGCGCAGTTGGCGAAGGCCAGGGCATAGCCCAGCGCGTCGCCCTCCAGCCGGATCTGGGTCAGCAGCGCCACGCCGGCCGCCGCCAGGCCCAGCGCCGCCAGGTTGCGCCGGCTGCGCAGCCCGGCCAGCGCCAAGCCGATCGGCCCCAGGAACTCGATGGCGCCGACCGTGGCCAGCGGCAGCCGAGCGATGGCCAGGTAGAAGCAGCCGTTCATCGCTGCCAGCACCAGGCCCAGCGCCAGCAGCGTGCGGCGGTCGGCCGGGCTGCTGCGCCGCCACAGCCGCCAGGGCCGGCGCCACAGCGCGAACACCAGGGCGGCGGTGGCGATGCGCAGCCAGGCGACGCCCAGCACGTCGACCGCGGCGAACAGCAGCACGGCGCAGGCCGGCCCGAGATAGTGGAACACGGCGCTGACGACGAAGAACAGCTGCGGCGGCACCCGCTGCGCCAGCGGCGCGGGGTGCAGGGTCTCGGCGGAGGGCATGCCCGAAGATTTGCATGCACCGGCGATCCGGCCCATGATCGGTCGAAGCCCTGTGCCTTCATCTGCCTTCGCTTCGAAGGAGATCCGTCGATTTGGCCTTCCAGGTCTCGCCGCTGCTCGCCGATGAGCGCAACCTCGCCCTGATCCGGCTGCTGCAGGCCGAGCCGCGCCTGGGCACGGCCGAGCTGGCGCGGCGCATCGGCATGTCGGCGCCGGCGGTGCGCGAGCGGCTGCTGCGGCTGGAGGAGGCGGGGGTGATCCGCGGCTGGCGGCTGGAGCTGGAGCCGCGGGCGCTCGGCTACCCGCTGACCGTGTTCGTCCGCATCCGGCCGATGCCGGGCCAGCTGCCGAGGATCGCCGAGCTGGCGCGGGCGATGCCGCAGGTGGCGGAATGCCACCGCATCACCGGCGAGGACTGCTTCATCCTGAAGGTGCATGTCGAGGCGATCGAGACGCTGGACCGGCTGCTCGACCGCTTCCTGGCGCATGGCCAGACCACCACCTCGATCGTCCAGTCCACCCCGGTGCCGCCGCGCGACCCGCCGCTGCCGGGATAGGCCCGGGGGCCGGGGCTACAGCCCGCGGCGTGAGCGCAAAGCGGCGACCAGCGTGCCGTCGTCGAGATAGTCGAGCTCGCCGCCCACCGGCACGCCATGGGCCAGGCGGGTGATGCTGGGGCCGGTCCCCTCCAGCTTCTCGGCCAGGTAGTGGGCGGTGGTCTGGCCGTCGACCGTGGCGTTCAGGGCCAGGATCACCTCGGCCACGCCCGGCTCGCGGGCGCGGGCCAGCAGGCGCGGGATCGCCAGGTCCTCCGGCCCGACACCGTCGATCGCCGACAGGGTGCCGCCCAGCACGTGGTAGCGGCCGCGGAAGGCGCGCGCCCGCTCCAGCGCCCACAGGTCCGCCACCTGCTCGACCACGCAGATCACCCCGGCGTCGCGGGTCGGGTCGCTGCAGATCGGGCAGGGGTCGACCGTATCGAGATTGCCGCAGACCGAGCAGGGCACGATCGCCGTGGCCGCCGCCTCCAGCGCCTCGGCCAGCGGGCGCATGACGGTGTCGCGGTGGCGCAGCAGGTGCAGCGCGATCCGGCGCGCCGACCGGGGCCCCAGCCCCGGCAGCCGCGCCAGCAGGTCCATCATGGTGGCGATCTCGCCGCTCATGCGCGCTCCATTCCCGCCGCCCGCCCGCCGCGGACGGGCACCGATCCTATCTAGACCGGCGGGACGTCGTTTCCCAGCATCGCGAACAAAACAGGGCTATGCAGCATCGTCGAGGCGCCTTGAACGGCATCGCCGCTTCGCCTATAACCGACGGCGCGCGGGTGTAGCTCAATGGTAGAGCAGAAGCTTCCCAAGCTTACGACGAGGGTTCGATTCCCTTCACCCGCTCCAGCCCTTTGCAATAGCGTCGCCGCCTCGTCCGCACCCTCCGGTGCCGGCAATCCGCGCCTGCCGTCAGCCCGGCCGGGCGGTCGGTGGATTTCTCGCGCTTTATTTGAGCTTGACCAACCGCCGTCGAGCAGATTGAAATAACAACACCACAAGCACGGGAAATCATCAAAAATTGCTTACATTATTTTATGCTCGATGAGGGACCTCGTCTTCGCCCGCGACTTGCGGATCGGCCAGGCGCCGGCACTGCCCCACGTCCATCGATGCAGTCGAACCGCGCCGGCCCGCGACTGAAGACGGCGCCGGCGCCCAAGGAGGAGGAGCCCGATGCGCGTCGTCCCAGCCGTTGCGCCGATCGCCCTTGCCCTGTCGCTGCTGTCCGTGGGCCCGGCGCCCGCCGCGGAGAAGCCGAACGTCCACATCGTGGCGACCGGCGGCACCATCGCCGGCGCCCAGGCCGATGTCGAGCAGCATGGCTACACCGCCGGCACCTTCACCGTCGATTCGCTGATCCAGGCGGTGCCAGAGCTGAAGGACATCGCCGCGGTGACCGGCGAGCAGCTGGTCAACATCCCCAGCCAGGACATGAACGACGACGTCTGGCTCAAGCTGGCCAAGCGTCTGAACGAGCTGCTGGCCGACCCCAAAGTCGACGGAATCGTCGTCACCCATGGCACCGACACGCTGGAGGAGACCTCCTATTTCACCCAGCTGACGGTGGCCGGCGACAAGCCGGTGGTGTTCACCGGGTCGATGCGGCCGGCCACCGCGATCAGCGCCGACGGCCCGATGAACCTGTACAACTCCGTCGCGGTGGCCGGCAACCCGGCCGCCCGGGGTTATGGCTCGCTGGTCGTGCTCAACGACGAGATCCATGCCGCGCGCGACGTCTATAAGACCCACACCACCAGCGTCGACACCTTCCGCTCGCCCGAGCATGGGCTGGTCGGGCGGGTCGATACCGGCCATCCCACGCTGTTCGGGCCGCCGCCGCCGCGCGGCGCGACCTATGATGTCGGCGCGCTGACGGCGCTGCCGCAGGTCGAGATCATCTACGCCCATTCCAACATGGGACGGACGCTGATCGATGCCGCGATCGCCGCCGGCGCCAAAGGCCTGATCGTGGCCGGGGTGGGCAACGGCAACATGACCAAGGTCGCGATCGACACCCTCGCCGAGGTGGCGAAGACGGGCGTGGTGGTGGTGCGCAGCACCAAGCTGGCCGAGGGCACGGTGGTGCGCAACGCCGAGGTCGACGACGACAAGCTCGGCTTCGTGGTCTCCGACGACTTCAAGCCGGGCAAGGCCCGGGCCCTGCTGCAGCTGGCGCTGACCCGGACCTCGGATCCGGTCGAGATCCAGAAGATCTTCGACAGCCACTGAGGCCGAGATGACCCGCCGGATGCATATGCGGCGCGGGGGGAGGCCGGGATGAGCTGTTCTGTCCCGATCCTCGAACGCGTGCCGGAGGCGGCGATCTTCCTGTGCCTCTGCCTGGGCTTCGCCATCGGTCAGATCCGTTTCGGCAGCATCCGGTTCGGCGGCGTCTGCGGCACGCTGATCGTCGCCCTGGCGCTGGGCCAGACCGGCTGCGGCGTCGGGCCGGGGGTGCGGTCGCTGTTCTTCGCCATCTTCATCTTTGCCCTCGGCTTCTCCGGCGGGCCGCAATTCTTCGCCAATCTCAACCGCAAGGGCTGGCGGTTCGGCGTCCTGCCCCTGGTCGAAGTGGCGACGATCCTGGGTCTCGTCCTGGCCGCGACCGCGATCGCCCGGCTCGACCCCGGCACCGCGGCCGGGCTTCTGGCCGGCGCCGCGACCGAATCGGCGGTGGTCGGCACCGCCGGCGACGCCCTGGCGCGGCTGCCGCTCGACGCCGCGACGGTCGCTGCGCTGCAGGCGAATGTCGCCACCGCCTACACCATCACCTACATCTTCGGCCTGATCACGATCGTGGTCTTCACCAGCCAGCTCGCGCCGCGGCTGCTCGGCATCGATCTCAGGGCCGAGGCGGAAAGGCTGCTCGTCCGCATGGGCGGGATGGGGGCGGATCCCGGGGCCGGGCCGGCCGCGCCGCCGCTGGTGGGCCGTGTGCACCGGGTCACCGCCGCGGCCGGGAAGGCCGTGGCGGAGACGGAGCGGGGCCTGGCCGACGGGGTGACCATCGCCCTGGTCCGGCGCGCCGGCGCCGACCTGCCGGTCACCCCCGGGCTGACATTGGCGGAGGGCGATCTCGTCCTGCTCCACGGCCGGCGGGCGGAGGCGGTGGGCGCCGCCGCGGCCATCGGCCCGGAGGAGGCTCCGGCCGACGGCTTCGGCCTCGCGCTCAAGCGGCAGGATGTCGTGTTCACCCGCAGGGGCCTGAACAACCACCGTTTCGGCGAGCTGAAGGCGATGGCCGACCGTGAGGCCAAGCACGGCGTCTATGTCGCCGCCATCGCCCGGATGGGCGGGCCGCTGCCGATCGCCGAGGAGACGGTGCTGCAGCATGGCGACGTGCTGACCCTGCAGGGGACGCCGGCCGACGTGGCCCGCGCTGCCCGGCTGATCGGGGCGCCGGTGACCAGCCCGGACCGCACCGACTTCGTCATCCTCGGCATCGGCCTCCTGATCGGCATCCTGATCGGCCAGGGCGCGGTGCCGGTGGCCGGCATCCCCCTGACCCTCGGCATCGGCGGCGGCGCGCTGCTGTCCGGCCTCGCCTTCGGCTGGCTCAACGCCAAGCGGCCGGACATCGGGGCGCTGCCGCCGGCCGCGGCGCAGATCCTGAAGGATTTCGGCCTCGCGGCCTTCATCGCCAGCGTCGGCCTCTCGGCCGGGCCGCAGGCGATCGAGCTGATCGGCCGCTACGGCCTGGCGCTGCCGCTGATGGGGGTGGCGCTGTCGCTGACCCCGGCGCTCATCTCGCTCTATCTCGGCCGCTACCTGCTCGGCCTCGAACCGCCGGTGCTGATCGGCGCGATCGCCGGCCAGCAGGTCAGCACCCCGGCGATCAGCGCCGTGGTCCAGGCCGCCGGCAACGCCACGCCGATCATCGGCTACACCGTCACCTATGCCATCTCCAACGCGATCCTGCCGCTGCTCGGGCCGATCATCGTGTTCCTGACCAGCTGACCCGGGCCGCGGCAGCCATCCAGTGCCTCCCCACGACGGAGTACACGAATGGAAATGCTCCACGATCTGTTCAAAGCCTCGCCGGAGGCCGCGCTCTTCCTGTCCCTGGCGATCGGCTATGCAGTCGGCAAGATCCAGTTCGGGCGGTTCCAGTTCGGCGGAGTCGCGGGGTCGCTGATCGCCGCGGTGCTGATCAGCCAGGTCGGGGTGACGATCGATCCCGGCATCAAGGCGGTGGCCTTCGCCCTGTTCATCTACGCCGTCGGCTTCGAGAGCGGCCCGCAATTCTTCAATTCGCTGAACCGCTCGGCGCTGCGCGAGATCGTGCTGGCGGTGTTCCTGGCCGCGACCGCGCTCATCACCGTCATCCTCTGCGCCCGGATCGGCGGGCTGGACAAGGGTCTGGCGGCCGGCATCGCCGCCGGCGGGCTGACCCAGTCGGCGATCATCGGCACCGCCGGCGACACGTTGAACCGCCTCGGCCTGCCCGCCGACGAGGTGGCGCGCCAGCAGGCGGAGATCGCGATCGGCTATGCGGTGACCTACATCTTCGGCTCTCTGGGGCCGATTCTGGTCTGCCTGATCCTGATCCCGCGCCTGTTCGGCCGCGACATCCGCGAGGATGCGGTCAGGGCCGAGCGGGCGCTGGCCGGCGGCGGTACGGTGCTGGGCCGCGGCGACGTCGCGGCGGCCCCGGCGCTGGTCGGCCGCACCTATGTGGTGACCGCCGCCGCCGGCCGCACGGTCGGCGAGATCGAGGCCGCGGCGCCGGGGATCACGATCGAGCGGGTGCGCCGCGGCGATTCGGCGCCGGCGCTCGACCCCGGGCTGCGGCTCGCGGCCGGCGACCATGTGCTGGTCGTCGGCCGGCGCGAGGCGGTGGTCGCGGCGGCGCCCGAAATCGGCACCGAGGAGCCCGCCGCGGCGGGCATGGACATGGTGCTGCATCTGCGCGACGTGGTCTTCACCCGCCCCGGCGCCAACGGCAAGACCATCGGCGAGCTCAAGGCCCAGGCCGACGCCGCGGCGAAGCACGGCGTCTACATCGCCGGCATCACCCGGATGGAGCGGCCGCTGCCGGTGCTCGACGGCACCGCGCTGCATCACGGCGACGTGATCACGCTGCAGGGCGCCGCGTCCGATGTCGACCGGGCGGCGAAGCTGCTCGGCTACGAGATCGCGCCCAGCGACAAGACCGACTTCGTCTATCTCGGCCTCGGCATCCTGATCGGTCTGCTGGTCGGCCTGATCACCGCGCGGGTCGGCGGCATCCCGCTGACCCTCGGCAGCGGCGGCGGCGCGCTCCTGTCCGGCCTGGTCTTCGGCTGGCTGCGCGCCAAGCATCCGACCTTCGGGGCGATGCCCTCGGCGGCCGGCCAGATCCTGAAGGATTTCGGCCTCGCCGCCTTCGTCGCCTGCGTCGGCCTGTCCTCCGGCGCCCAGGCCTGGACCACGCTGCAGGAAAGCGGCGTCGCGATCTTCGTGCTCGGCCTGGTGGTCACGCTGGTGCCGCTGGTGCTGACCCTGCTGTTCGGCCGCTACGTGCTGCGCTACGACAACGCCGCCATCCTGGCCGGCGCTTTGTCCGGGTCGCGCAGCGCCAACCCGGCCTTCGGCGCCGTGCTCGACAAGGCCGGCAACTCGGTGCCGACCGTGCCCTTCGCCATCACCTACGCCATGGCCAATGTGCTGCTGACCATCCTCGGCCCGCTCGTGGTCGGGCTGGTCTGAGCGTTTGGGAGGAGACCCATCATGAACGACACCGTACCCGCCATCGACGACAAGACGGCCGCCTCGCTCGCCAAGCTCAGCCCGTTCGAGCTGAAGGACGCGCTGATCCAGCTGGCGAAGAGCGACGCCGACCGGATGATGCTGAATGCCGGCCGCGGCAACCCGAACTTCCTCGCGACGGTGCCGCGCCACGGCTTCTTCCAGCTCGGCCTCTTCGCCATGACCGAGGCCGAGCGCTCCTTCGCCTATATGCCGGAAGGGGTCGGCGGCTTCCCGCGGCGCGACGGCATCGAGGGCCGGTTCGAGATTTTCGCCCGCGCCCACAAGGACGTGCCCGGCGTCGCCTTCCTGGTCGGCGCCGTCTCCTATGTGCGCGACCAGCTCGGCCTGTCGGCCGGCGACTTCCTCTATGAGATGTGCGAGGGCATCCTCGCCTGCAGCTACCCGGTGCCGGACCGCATGCTGATGCTGAGCGAGAAGATCGTCGGCCAGTACATCCGCAAGGAGATGATCGGCCGCCAGCCCTTCGCCGGCGGTTTCGACCTGTACGCGACCGAGGGCGGCACCGCGGCGATGACCTATCTGTTCAACAGCCTGCGCGAGAACCGGCTGCTGGCGCCGGGCGATTCGATCGCGATCGGCCTGCCGATCTTCACCCCCTATATCGAGATCCCGCATCTGAACGACTACCGGCTGGTCGAGGTCGGGCTGAACGCCGATCCGGAGAAGGGCTGGCAGTACAGCGACAAGGAGCTCGACAAGCTGCTCGACCCGAAGGTGAAGGCCTTCTTCCTGGTCAACCCGTCCAACCCGCCCTCGGTCAAGCTGGGCGCCGCCAACCTGAAGCGGCTGCAGGAGATCGTGGCCAGGCGGCCCGACCTGATCCTCCTGACCGACGACGTCTACGGCACCTTCGCCGACGACTACGTGTCGCTGTTCGCGACCTGCCCGCACAACACGATCCTGGTCTATTCCTACTCGAAATATTTCGGCGCCACCGGCTGGCGCCTCGGCGTGATCGCGACCCACAGGGACAATGTACTGGATCGCGGCATCGCGAAGCTGCCGGCCAAGGTGCAGAAGGAGCTGGACGAGCGCTATTCGTCGATCACCACCGACCCGCGGCACCTGCCCTTCATCGACCGGGTGGTGGCCGACAGCCGCACCGTGGCGCTGAACCACACCGCCGGCCTGTCGACGCCGCAGCAGGTGCAGATGGTGCTGTTCTCGCTGTTCAGCCTGATGGACGAGCCCGATTCCTACAAGAACGCGATGAAGCGGATCATCCGCCGCCGCAAGGCCGCGCTGTACCAGGCGGCGGGGGTGGCGCTGGAGGACGACGAGAACTCGGTCGACTATTACACCATCCTCGACCTCGAGGTGCTGGGCACCAGGCTGCACGGCCGGAAGTTCGTCGACTGGTTCATGAAGAACACCAAGCCGCAGGAGGTGCTGTTCCGGCTGGCCAAGGAAAGCGGCGTGGTGCTGCTGCCCGGCCGCGGCTTCGGCACGCTGCACCCCTCGGCCCGGGTGTCGCTCGCCAACCTCAACGAGACCGACTACGTCAAGATCGGCACCGCGATCCGCACCCTGATGGCCGAGTATGTGGAACGGTTCCAGGCGGCGGGGAAGAAGAAGTAGCCGCAGCTCCCGCCGGACCTTTCGGCGGCATGACCGTCCCGCGCCCGGGACCGGTTCCGCTCGCCTTCGCCTCCGCCTAAGCTTCCCGGCGACACGGACCGAACGGGGAGGCCGGATTGGACGATGCGGGCAGGATGACGGGCGGCGGCAGGCCGGCGCGAGGCAAGGGGCGGCTCGGGCCGCCCGGGCGCGCGGAGGGATCGGCCATGCCTGACGCGACCAAGGCCGCCGATCCGGCGCAGGAGTGCCTCGACTTCCTGGCCCGGCACCGCGACATCCGCTTCGTCGACATCCTGCTGACCGACGCCTGCGGCGTGCAGCGCGGCAAGCGCATCCCGGTGGGCGAGCTGGAGCGGATCTGGCGCAACGGCCGCTACATGCCCGGCTCGATCATCAGCCTCGACATCACCGGCGCGGATGTCGAGGAGACCGGGCTGGTGTGGGAGGACGGCGACGCCGACCGCAGCGCCCGCCCCGTGCCCGGCACGCTGGTGCCGGTGCCGTGGAAGGCCGAGCCCTCGGCCCAGCTGCTGCTGACGCTGTTCGAGCTGGACGGCACGCCCTCGGCCTACGACCCGCGCCAGGTGCTGGCGCGGGTGGTGTCGCGGCTGGCGGCCGACGGGCTGCACCCCGTGGTGGCGGTGGAGCTGGAGTTCTACGTCTTCGACGCGGCGTGGCGCGAGACCGGGCGCCCGGTGCCGCCGCGGGGCGCCAGCACCGGCAAGCAGGCCTACGGCATGGCCGATCTCGACGAGCTCGGCGACTTCCTGGCCGACCTCTACGCCTGCTGCGAGATCCAGGGCCTGCCGGCCGACACCGCGATCAGCGAATACGCGCCGGGCCAGGTCGAGATCAACCTGAAGCACCGCGCCGACGCGCTGCGCGCGGCCGACGACGCCATCCTGTACAAGCGGCTGGTCCGCGCCGTGGCGAAGCGGCACGGCATGGAGGCCACCTTCATGGCCAAGCCCTATGCCGGCGAGACCGGCAGCGGCACCCACCTGCACATCAGCCTGGCGGACGAGGACGGCGCCAACCGCTTCGCGGCGGAAGGCGGTGACGAGCTGCTGCGCCACGCCATCGGCGGCATGGGGGCGACGATCCGCGACGGCATGCTGGTGTTTGCGCCGAACGCCAACTCCTACCGCCGGTTCCAGACCCTCAGCTACGCGCCGCTGGCGCCGACCTGGGGCGTCAACAACCGCACCGTGGCGCTGCGCGTGCCGATCGGCCCGCCGGCGGCGAAGCATGTCGAGCACCGGGTGGCCGGCGCCGACGCCAATCCCTACCTGGCGCTGGCGGCGGCGCTGGCCGGGCTGCATCGCGGGATTCTGGACCAGCGCGACCCCGGCCCGCCGGTGACCGGCAACGGCTACGGCGCCCCGGCCTCGGACATCCCGCCGAACTGGCTCGATTCGATCCGCGACTTCCGCGCCTCGGCGCTGATGCGCGACTATCTCGGCGACGCCTTCGTCGACGCCTTCGCCAAGATCAAGCTGGCCGAATACCGCCGCTTCCACAGCCAGGTGCCGCCGCTCGACTTCGACTGGTACGCCCGGGTGGTGTGACGGCGAGGACCTCGTAGGTTGGGTTCGCGGAGGCGAACCCAACATCGCGCAACCGGAGCCATCGTTGGGTTCGCATGCGCGAACCCAACCTACGACTCACCACCCGCAGCTTTGCCCCTTGTTCTGCTCGGTCAGCCAGTCGTTCAGCGGCTGGAAGTATTCGGCCACGGCGCTGGCGTCGGTGCGGCGCTCGCCGGTGAAGGCCTCCAGCTCGTCCGGCCAGGGCTTGGACTGGCCCATCTCCAGCATCGCGTTGAAGCGCTCGCCGACATCCTTGTTGCCGTAGACCGAGCAGCGGTGCAGCGGCCCGGTCCAGCCGGCCTGCTTGCAGGCGGCGCGATGGAACTGGAACTGGTAGATATGCGCCAGGAAGTACCGGGTGTACGGCGTGTTGCCGGGGATGTGGTACTTGGCGCCGGGGTCGAAGGCGTCGGCCGGGCGCGGGCCGGGCGGCACCAGCCCCTGGTATTTCAGCCGCAGCGCCCACCAGGCGTCGTTGTACTGCTCCGGCGTCGCCTTGCCGGCGAACACCTCCCAGCGCCAGCGGTCGACCAGCAGGCCGAAGGGCAGGAAGGCGATCTTGTCGAGCGCCATCTTCAGCAGGAACGGGATGTCGCCCTCGGGGCCCGGGACCTTGTCCAGGAGGCCGATCTGGTTCAGGTAGGTCGGGGTCAGCGCCGACAGGCCGACGAAGTCGCCGATCGCCTCGTGGAACCCGTCATTGGCCCCGTTCTTGAAGATATAGGGCTGGTCCTTGTAGGCGCGCTGATAGTAGTTGTGCCCGAGCTCGTGGTGGACGGTGTAGAAATCCTCGCCATTCACCTTGGTGCACATCTTGATGCGGACGTCGTCGCGGTCGTCCAGGTCCCAGGCGGAGGCGTGGCAGACCACGTCGCGCCCCTCCGGCCGCACGATCTGCGACCGCTTCCAGAAGGTGTCGGGCAAGGGCGCCAGGCCCAGCGAGGTGTAGAAGGCCTCGCCGGTCTTCACCATCCTGGTCGCGTCATAGCCGGCATCGACCAGCAGCTTGTCCAGGCTGTAGCCCTCGGTCTCGTCCTGCGGCGCCACCAGGTCGTAGATGTTGCCCCAGGACTGCGCCCACATGTTGCCCAAGAGGTCGGCGCGGATCGGCCCGGTCTTCGGCTGCACCGCGTCGCCGTACTTCGCGTTCAGCCGGCCGCGGACGTAGCAGTGCAGGTTCTTGTAGAAGGGCTCGACCTGGCCCCACAGCCGGTCGGTCTCGGCCGCGAAATCGTCGGCCGGCATGTCGTAGCCGGAGCGCCACAGCGCACCGGTGTCGGCATAGCCCAGCGCCGTCGACCCCTCGTTCGCCAGCGCCACCAGCCTGGCATAGTCCGGCCGCATCACCGGCGAGATCGAATGCCAGCCCTCCCACACCGCTTTGGTCTCGGCCGGGTCGCGCGAGGCGGCCAGGATATCCTCGGCGTCGCTCAGATTCAGGGTCTTGCCTTGGACCTGGAACTGGCCGGTGGAGTAGGTGGAGTCGAGCTTGGTGCTCAGCGTCGCCAGCTCGCGGGCCGCGCCCGGCCGGTCCGGCGCCGGCAGCACCAGGTTGCGCTTCAGGATATCGAGCTTGCGCCGGGTCACCGGGTCGAGCGCCACCCCGTCGAAGCGCGAGGCCTGCTTGGCATAGGCGCTGGTCTTCTCGGTCCACTCGCCATTGGCCTTGGCCTCGAGCCACTGGGTGTCGTCGGTGATGAAGGTGGCGCGCACCCAGGAGGCCTTGTTGAGGTATTCGCTGGTGGCGGCCAGGTCGGCCTCGGCGGTCTCGATGAAGGCGCGGGCCTCGTCCGGGGTCGGCGCAGCGGTCTGGGCCGGGGCGGCGATGGCCCACAGCAGGGCGGCCGTGGCGGTACCGGCGGCCAGCAGGCGGGATCTCATCATCGGGTCCCCCTATGCATTGAATTTTATGAGAAATCTCCGGCGCTCTTCCCATCGCCGGATGGGTTGCGCCCATGGAAGGCGGCCGGGAATCGCCTGTCAATCACCGCGTAGGAGTGCGGCCCTGTCCAGCGGGCTGGGTCAGAAGTTCGTTGTCTCACGGCAGAACCCGGCGGCAAAAGCTGAGCCCGATCTGACGTCCGCCCTCAACTCTCCTGTGCCTCCGCCGGAGTCCGGGTGGTCAGCGACAAGGCGTGCACCCGATCCTTCAGCTCGGCCGCCAGCAGGTCGTAGACCAGGCGCTGCCGTTCGACCCGCGAGCGGCCCTCGAAGGCGTCGGAGACGATCAGCACCCGGAAATGGCTTTCGCCGCGGCCGTCGTGGCCGGCATGCCCCGCATGCCGGTGGCTGTCGTCGATGATCTCGAGCCGGGCCGGGGCCAGCGCCTCCTCGATCTTGCGGCGCATGCGGTCGGCGATCTGCATCGGTCCTCTCCTCCATCCGGGCCCAAGGTGATAGCAGAGCCGGCGCCGCGGCGGGAGGCCGTCAGCCTATATTCCCATATGCTGCAAGCGCGAATGCTGCGACACGAGGGCAGGGCAGATTTCCGCCGCCTCGGCTTGTCAGGCGAATGAGCCCTCCCCATACTCGCACCATGGCCACCGCGAACCGCAGAGAGTACCGGGCATTCGAGGAGCCGGCGCCGGCGATGCGCCGCTGCGACCGCCCGGGCTGTGCCTGCGCCGGGGAGTTCCGGGCGCCGAAATCGCGGCAGCATCTGAACGACTACTGGTGGTTCTGCCTGGAGCATGTGCGGGAGTACAACCGCAGTTGGAACTATTACCAGGGCATGAGCCCGGATCAGATCGAGCGCGAGGCCCGGCGCGACACGGTGTGGGACCGGCCGACCTGGCCGATGGGATCCTGGCGGGCCGAGCAGCGGCTGCGCGCCCGGATCTATCAGAGCTTCGCCGAGGGCGCGGGCGACAACCCGTTCCACGCCGGCCGCGAGGCGGAGGAGGAGGCGAAGCAGGGCCGCCCCCTGACCGAGCAGGAGAGCGCGATGAAGACGCTCGAGCTCGCTCCTCCCTTCGACCTGAAAACCCTGAAGGCCCGCTACAAGGCCCTTGTCAAACTGCATCACCCGGACGCCAATGGCGGAAGCCGCGATGCCGAGGAGAAGTTCAAGACCATCAACCACGCCTACAGCGTGCTGAAGGCCGGCTTCGCCTCGTGAACCATACTCTGGAATTTGGACTTCGACTGGATCATGAGCGCTGACACCTCCACGACGCTGCCCGACATCAAGGTGTCCGTGCGGCAGACCTTCGGCATCGACAGCGACCTGCAGGTGCCCGCCTTCTCCGCCGCCACGCCGCATGTGCCGGACGTCGACAGCGCCTACCGCTTCGACCGCGACACCACCATGGCCATCCTGGCCGGCTTCGCCCACAACCGGCGGGTGATGATCCAGGGCTATCACGGCACCGGCAAGTCGACCCATATCGAGCAGGTGGCGGCGCGCCTGAACTGGCCCTGCGTCCGCGTCAACCTGGACAGCCACATCAGCCGCATCGATCTGGTCGGCAAGGACGCCATCGTGCTGCGCGACGGCAAGCAGGTGACCGAGTTCCGCGAGGGCATCCTGCCCTGGGCGCTGCAGAACCCCTGCGCCATCGTGTTCGACGAATACGACGCCGGCCGGCCGGACGTGATGTTCGTGATCCAGCGCGTGCTGGAGGTCGAGGGCAAGCTGACCCTCCTGGACCAGAACCGGGTGATCAAGCCGCACCCGGCCTTCCGCATCTTCTCCACCGCCAACACCGTCGGCCTGGGCGACACCACCGGCCTGTATCACGGCACCCAGCAGATCAACCAGGGCCAGATGGACCGCTGGTCGATCGTGGCCACGCTGAACTACCTGCCGCATGACGCCGAGGTCGAGATCGTCCTGGCCAAGGTGCCGGATTTCGACACGGAGGAGGGCCGGACCAAGATCAACGCCATGGTCCGCCTGGCCGACCTGACCCGCGCCGGCTTCATCGGCGGCGACATCTCCACCGTCATGTCGCCGCGCACGGTGATCACCTGGGCCGAGAATGCGCGCATCTTCGGCGATGTCGGCTTCGCCTTCCGCCTGACCTTCCTGAACAAGTGCGACGAGGTCGAGCGCTCGACCGTGGCCGAGTACTACCAGCGCTGCTTCGGCACCGAGCTGCCGGAAAGCGGCGTCCGCGCCCATCTGGCGTGAGGCTGGTCGGTTTGTGAGTAGGTTGGGTTCGCGTCCGCGAACCCAACATCGAGACGAAAGAGCCATGTTGGGTTCGCCGTGGGCGAACCCAACCTACGGCGGATGAGCGGATGCCCCAGGACGACAGCCCGATCGAGGTGTTCAAGCGCGCCACCACGGCGACGGTGCGGGCGATCGCCGAGCGGCCCGACATCACCGTGGCCTATTCCAGCGAGCCGGCCGGCGTCGCCGGCACCCGCGCCCGGCTGCCGCAGCCTTCGCGCCTGCTGACCTCGGCCGAGGTCGCCAAGGTGCGCGGCGCCGCCGATGCCGTGGCGCTGCGCCTGCGCCACCACAGCGCCAAGGTCCATGCCGCCCGCATGCCGCAAGGCGACGTCGCCCGCGCCGCCTTCGAGGCGCTGGAGCAGGCGCGCTGCGAGGCGATCGGCGCCACCCAGATGGCCGGCGTCGCCGGCAACCTGGCGGCGGCGCTGGACGACCGCTTCAAGCGCCAGGGGCTGGACCGCGTCACCGAGCGCGAGCAGGTGCCGCTGGCCGAGGCGGTGCGGCTGGCCGCGCGCGAGGCGATGACCGGCGAGAAGCCGCCGCCGAACGCCCGCCACGCCGCCGACCTGTGGCGGTCCTGGCTGGAGAGCCGGATCGGACGGTCGCTGCACGAGCTGGCCGACGCCATGGACGACCAGGAATCCTACGCCCGCTGCGCCAAGCACCTCTTGGCCGAGCTCGACGTCGATGTCGGCCAGGAGGACGAGACGCAGGAGGACGAGGACGGCGAGGACGACGACAAGGCCGACGGCGAGGAGCCGGAGGAGCAGGGCCGCGAGGGCGAGCAGGTCAGCGCCGAGGCCGACGACAGCGACAGCGACCCGGAGAGCGGCGACGAGACCGACGCCGAGGGTGCCGAGCAGGAGGAGGCGTCGGACGACGCCGACGAGTTCTCGACCGAGGACACCGAGTCGCCGGGCCAGCCCTGGCGCGACGACCAGACCGGCGCGCTCGACCCGAACGGGCTGAACTACAAGGCCTTCACCACCCAGTTCGACGAGATGGTGTCGGCCGAGGACCTGTGCGATGCCGACGAGCTGTCGCGTCTGCGCCTGATGCTG
Source organism: Inquilinus sp. NPDC058860 (assembly GCF_042743185.1). Lineage (NCBI taxonomy): Bacteria > Pseudomonadati > Pseudomonadota > Alphaproteobacteria > Rhodospirillales > Rhodospirillaceae > Inquilinus > Inquilinus sp. NPDC058860. The sequence continues at coordinate 41,097 of NZ_JBHYMS010000009.1, forward strand.
GACCAGCAGCTGCAGCACCTGCAGGGCGTCATCGCCAAGCTGGCCAACCGCCTGCAGCGCAAGCTGATGGCCAAGCAGACCCGGTCCTGGGACTTCGATCTGGAGGAGGGCATCCTCGACGCCGCCCGCCTCGCCCGGGTGGTGATCAACCCGCTGACGCCGCTGTCCTTCAAGATGGAGCAGGACACCGATTTCCGCGACACGGTGGTGACCCTGCTGATCGACAATTCCGGGTCGATGCGCGGCCGGCCGATCACCATCGCCGCGATCGCCGCCGACATCCTGGCGCGGACGCTGGAGCGCTGCGGCGTGAAGGTCGAGATCCTCGGCTTCACCACCCGCGCCTGGAAGGGCGGCATGGCGCGCGAGCGCTGGATCCAGCAGAGCAAGCCGCAGAATCCCGGCCGGCTGAACGACCTGCGCCACATCATCTACAAGGCCGCCGACGCGCCCTGGCGCCGGGCCCGCAAGAATCTCGGCCTGATGCTGCGCGAGGGCGTGCTGAAGGAGAACATCGACGGCGAGGCGCTGCTGTGGGCCCACAACCGCATCGTCGGAAGGGCGGAGCAGCGGCGCATCCTGATGGTGATCTCCGACGGCGCCCCGGTCGACGACTCGACCCTGTCGGTCAACCCCGGCAACTATCTCGAGCGGCACCTGAAGCAGGTGATCGAATACATTGAGCGCTGGTCGCCGGTGGAGCTGGTGGCGATCGGCATCGGCCATGACGTCACCCGCTACTACCGCCGCGCCGTCACCATCGTCGATGCCGAGCAGCTGGGCGGCACCATGATCGACAAGCTGGCCGAGCTGTTCGACGAGGAGCCGAAGAAGGCGGTGACCCTGCGCCGGGCGAGCTGAGCCCTGAAACCGGATCCTGCAGAGGTGGTCGCATCCGCGGCCGCCTTTGCCGTGTCCGCCGCCCTGCCTTCGCCGCCGCGCCTCCACACCGATGCCATAATAAAAGTGCCTATAATGGCACCGACAAAACACTTATGATCCCCGGTCGAGGAAAACGTCGCGGCAGGCCGTGACGTCGACCTCGCGGGACTTGGCGTTGTTTCAGGAACCGGACGGGTTCGATTGGCGGCGTATTTTCCTGTTCTAGGATATTTTGGAGCACGGGATGCCGGCATGGCATGATCGACTTGCGGGCGGCGCGCAGGCGGCGGTTCGTTTCGATCCGGCGTGCCGTGGCATCGATGCGAAACCCGGGAAAAGGTCGGCCCGATGACCGCGGGTGCGCAGGTGATCCTCCGGACCGTCCAACGGATCTACGACGCCGCGATGGAGCCGCAGGAATGGCCGCATTGCCTGGACGCGGTGCGCGATCTGGTCGGCGGCTCGCACGCCGTGTTCACCACCACGACGCCGGACGGCGTCCAGCTCGCCACCTGTTCCCGCATGGATGTGCGGCAGCACGGCGACCGCTGCGACAAGATCCTGCACAGCGACTTCTGGGCCGAGCAGATGCAGCGGTTTCCGGCCGGCACCGCCCGCACCCAGTCCTCCCTGGTGCCGGTCCCGGACTATGAGCGGACGGATTTCTACCAGCAGCTGATCCGGCCGATCGGCGGCGGCCTGGCCGCGGTGGCCGTGCCGTGGCGCGGCCCGTCCAGCTGGTCGGCGGTCCGCGTCTGCCGGCCGCTGCACGAGCGCGATTTCGGCCCCGAGGAGCTGAACCGGCTGCAGGCCCTGGTGCCGCACCTGGCCAAGGCCGGCAAGCTGCACCGCCGCCTCGCCAGCGTCGATCCCTGCACGACCGGCGCCCTGGCGGCGATCGACGCGCTGGGTCTGGGCCTGATCCTCTTGGACCGGCACGGCCGGCCGGCCTATCGCAACGAGCGGGCCGAGGCGGTGATCGCGGCACGCGACGGCCTGCTGGCCGATGCCTACGGCATCGCCACCGCCCTGCCGGCGCAGACCAGGGCGCTGCACCAGGCGATCGCCGCGGCGATGCTGCTGGCCGGCGGCCCGGACACGGCCGATGCCGCGCTGAACCGCGCCGCCGCCGCGATGCTGCGCATCCCGGTGTCGCGGCGACCGCCCAGCGGGCCGCTGATCCTGACCGTGGTGCCGGCCCCGAGCGGCCGCTCGGCTCCGGGCGAGCCGGGCGCGGTGGCGGTGCTGATCTCCGACCCCGATCGCCGTAGCCGCATCGACACTGCCGGCCTGGCCACCGCCTACGGCCTCACCCGGCGCGAATCCCATCTGGCGGCGCTGATCGCCGACGGCTTCGGCCCGGCCGAGGCGGCCGAGACCCTGGGCATCTCCATCGGCACCGCCCGCCATTATCTGAAGCAGGTGTTCGAGAAGACCGAGACGCATCGGCAGGCCGAGCTGGTGCGCCTGCTGCTGCACAGCTTCGTCGCCCCCGATTCCGGCGCCGCGATCGGGCGCTGAGCGGGCTGGCTTGACCGGCCGGACGGCATCGGGCCTGCTGCACCTCTTCGATTCAGGAGACGCCCGATGCCAGAACCGGTGCTGGAGACTGCCCGGCTGATCCTGCGCCCGCCGCGGCGGGAGGATCTCGACGCCTGGGCCGAATGGGTCTCCGATGCCGAGGCCATGCGCTTTCTCGGCGGCGTTGCCTCCCGCCCGCTCGCCTGGCGCTTCCTCGTCACCATGGCCGGGGCGTGGGCGATCCAGGGCTTCGCCAATTTCTCGGTGATCGAGAAAGCGACCGGGCGCTGGATCGGCCGGCTCGGGCCCTGGCAGCCGGAGGGCTGGCCCGGCACCGAGGTGGGCTGGGGCCTGTGCCGCGCCGCCTGGGGCAAGGGCTACGCCACCGAGGGCGCCACGGCGGCGATCGACTGGGCTTTCGACCATCTCGGCTGGACCGAGGTGATCCACTGCATCGCGCCGGAGAACGAGCCGTCCAAGGCGGTGGCTCGCCGGCTGGGCTCGCGCTTCCGCGACCACAGCCGGCTGCCGCCGCCGATCGACGCCGAGGTCGAGATCTGGGGCCAGAGCCGCGAGGAATGGCGCGGCCGGGCCGCGCGGCTCCGCTAAGGCGGCGCGACGGCCTTGCCCAGACGGCGGATAGTCGGCGTGAAGCCGGCCGCCTCGTAGCAGGCGACCGCCCCGGCGTTGAACTCCCAGACGCCGAGCTCGAGGGTGCCGACGCCGCGATCGCGGGCCCAGGCCTCGGCATGGCGAAGCAGCAGGCCGGCGATGCCGCGGCGGCGATGGCCCGGCATCACCACCAGATTGTCGATCTCGACGATACGCCGCTCCGGCCGGACCGGGTTGGCCGGGATCGTCCGCTCGACCAGCGTGGCCAAGCCGGCCAGGGCGCCGCCGTCCTCGGCGACGAGGATGGTGCTGCCGGGCCCCGCGATCAGCCCGGCGACCAGCTCCGGACTGCGCGCGGGCCCGTCCGGCTCGACGAAGACATCGGGCCGGACCTCGCGGTGGAAACGGTCGAGCTCGGCGAACAGGACGCAGAGGGCGGGATGCTCGTCCGGCCGGGCCGGGCGGATGAGGGGCATGTCGGATCTCCTGGCGGCGCCGCGCGGCCCCGGAGACCCCACATGGAAATGCCGCCGGAACCGGCGGCATGGGTGGGCATGAAAGATCGTCCCCGCCGCCTCAGAAGGGCGGGGCACCGTATCGCGAAGCGGGACGAGAACGACGGATCATGGCGGCAGGCTATCGGCCGGCCGGGCCGCGGTCAATCACGCGCCATCCGGCCAGCGCCCCGGCGATGATCCCCGCGACCTCGTCCGCGGTCAGGGCGGAGTTTGATGCAGATGACGTCCATGGCCCGTCCTTTCGCGACGCGCCGTCTCAGCCTCGTGAAGGGCCGATGTCAGGCGAACAGCTTCTCCAGCTCGTCCAGGCAGCCCGCCCAGCCGCCGCGCACGCTGTCGGCATACTCCCGGCTCGGGGTCCGGCTGTGATGCACCGTGACCTCGGTGCGGCCGGGCGAGACCTCGCGGAACTCCACCGTCACCTCAGTCTCGGCGCCGCGGAACGCCGCGAAAGGCCCGTCATAGACCCAGCTCTTGACGATCCGCCGGCCGGGCACGAGCTCGCGATAGACGCCGGTGGTGCTGTGGCGCTCGCCGCTGCCGCCGATGACGTCGATGCGCCAACGGCCGCCGACCCGCGGGTCGGTCTCGGCCAGGGCGCAGGTGAAGGGCGGCGGCGCCAGCCAGCGCCGCAGCTTCGCCGGGTCGGTCCAGGCCTCATAGGCCTGAAGCGGCGTGGCGTTGATGACGCGGCTCTGGGTCACCGTCTCGACCATGGCCCTCACTCCTGCTCCGGCGAGCGCCGCTTCATTCTAAACCGTATGGTTTACGATAGAGATCCCCATCGGAATCATCAACCATCCGGTTGAATGATCTGCGCCTTGAGAATGCCCCCAAGATCCGCTACCGCGAAGGCTGCGTCACGGGGATGCGGATGATCGGGGTCTTCGATTCGGGACATGGCGGGCTGACGGTGCTGCAGGCGCTGACCCGGCACCTGCCGCAGCAGCGCTTCCTCTATCTCGGCGACCACGGCCACGCCCCCTATGGCAACCGCGAGCCGGAGGAGATCTACCGCCTGACCGTGGCGGCGGTGGAACGGCTGTTCGGCCTGGGCTGCCGGCTGGTGGTCCTGGCCTGCAACACGGCCGCGGCCACCGGGCTGCGCCGCCTGCAGCAGAGCTGGCTGCCCCATCATCACCCGGACCGCCGGGTGATCGGCGTGCTGGTGCCGATGGTGGAGGCGATCACCGGCGTGCCGTGGATGGCCGACATCCGCACCGGCCGGCACCGCGGCGAGCCGCGCACCGTCGCCATCTTCGCCACCCGGCACACGGTCAGGACCGGCGCCTTCGTCGAGGAGATCGGCAAGCGGGCGCCGGAGATCACGGTGGTGCAGCAGGCCTGCCCGGTGCTGGTCACGCTGATCGAGCAGGCGGCGCCGGAGACGGTGCTGCGCCGCGCCGTGCGGCGCTATGCGGCGCTGCTGATGCGGCAGCTCAAGGGCGTGCCGCCGGATGCGGTGATCCTGGGCTGCACCCACTACCCGCTGGTCGCCGATCTGTTCGCCGAGGCGCTGCCGTCGGGGGTGGAGGTGCTGTCCCAGCCGGACATCACCGCCCGCAGCCTGGAGGCGTATCTGGAGCGCCACCCGGAGTTCGACACCGCCGGCGGGACCGACGTGTCGCCGCCGCTGTTCTTCACCACCGGGGATGCGGGGCAGATCTCCACCCTCGCCACCCGCTTCTACGGCCGCCCGGCGTTGTTCCGGCCGCTCGGGGCGGAGGCGCTGGCCGAGGCACGGTAGCGTTGCGGCGCGAACCTAATCGTCCGGAAAGAACTCGATCCCGGCCTCCCACGGGTCGTCCCGCATCGACCGCAGGCGCGTCCGCCAGTCGCCGTCATGGATCTCGAGCTTGTGGCCGTCCGGATCGAGGAAATAGATCGATGCCCCCTCGCTCCGGTTGAGGCGCCAGATCGGGGCGCCGTGGTCCGCCAGCCGTCTGGCGCAAGCGCCGAAATCGGCCACGCTGAAGGCGATGTGGGTGTAGTCGGGATGGGGCGACGAGCGCGCCGTCTCATCGGCGCTGAGGCAGAACCAGAGATCCCCGGCCAGCAGATAGGCGCCGCGGCTCCATTTCGCCAAGGGCTTCAGCCCCAGCACGTCGACGTAGAACCGGAACGACCTCTCGACGTCGCTGACGGCGAGGGTGACGTGATTGATGCCGGTGACCATGGGGCATCACCTCACCGACGGTAAGCCAGCGGGCATCCGGGTTCCGGCCAGTCCATGGCCACGAGCCGTCCCGTGCCGGACAGGGTGATGTAAGCGGCTTTCAGATCGGCCCCGCCGAAGCAGATATTGGTCACGATCGGATCGTCCGGCAGCATGACCTGGTCCAGCACCGCGCCGTCCGGCGCGATCACGGTGATGCAGCCGGTGATCAGCGTGGCGACGCAGATGTTGCCCCGGGCATCGACCGCCAGGCTGTCGAAGCGCTGGTATCCGGGCAGGCCGCAGACCAGCCGGCCGCCATGCGGCGACGGGAACGGCTGCTTCCGTGCCCGCCCCGGCTCCTCCAGGTCGAAGGCCCAGAGGCGGCCGGTCTCGGTCTCCGAGACATAGACGACCGACTCGTCCGGCGACAGGCCGACGCCGTTCGGCGTCTCCATCGGATAGGCGACCTCGACGATCCGCGAGCCGTCGGCACGGGCGTAGTACAGCCCGCCATAGTCCCGCTCGCGCTCGCGATGCTTGCCGAAATCGGTGAAGTAGAAGCCGCCGGAGCGGTCGAAGACGATGTCGTTCGGGCCGCGCAGCGGATGGTCGCCGCAGCGGTCGTAGAGGGTGCGGATCTCGCCGGTGGCGAGGTCCAGGCGCTCGATCCGGCCGCTGGTGTACTGCGGATGTACGCCGCGGCGCATCCGGTTGTAGCCGCCGTCGAGATGGAACAGGAAGCCGCCGTTGTTGCAGACATAGAGCGCGCCGTCCGGGCCGACGGCCAACCCGTTCGGCCCGCCGCCGAGTTGCGCCACGACCTCGACCGTGCCGTCCGGCCGGACCCGGCTGACCGTCTCGCGCTGAATCTCGACCAGCAGGACGGAGCCGTCGGCCTCCGCCACCGGCCCTTCCGGGAACTGCAGCCCGTTGGCGATGACGCGGATCTCGGGCATGGTTTCCTCCGTCAGATCAGCCCGGATCGGGCCGCGGCCTTCGTGCTTGCGCACGATACCGCCGCCGCCGGTCCCGTCCAGGCCGATCTTGCCGACGTCAGACCAGGCCGCCATTGGCGCGCAGCACCTGGCCGTTGACCCAGCCGCCATCCGGGCCAGCCAGGAAGGCCACGACCCCGGCGATGTCCTCCGGCGTGCCCAGCCGCTCCAGCGGCGCGGCCTTGGCGAGGCGCTCGACCAGCTCCGGCGACTTGCCGTGGAAGAACAGGTCGGTGCCGGTCGGGCCCGGGGCCACGGCGTTGACGGTGATGGAGCGGCCGCGCAGCTCCTTCGCCAGAATCCCGGTGAGGGCCTCGACCGCGGCCTTGGTCGCCGTATAGACGCCGTAGCTCTCCAGCTTGGTGCCGACGACGCTGGTCGAGAAGTTGACGATCCGGCCGCCGTCGTGCAGCCGCTTCGCGGCCTCGCGCAGCACGTTGAAGGTGCCCTTCAGGTTGACCGCGACCTGCCGGTCGAACAGCGCGTCGTCGGCATCGGCGATCCGCGCCAGCTGCATGATGCCGGCGTTGTTCACCACCACGTCGATGCCGCCGAAGGCGGTCTCGGCCGCCTCGAACATCCGGCGCACCGCGGCGGGATCGGCGACGTCGGCCCGGGCGGTCAGGGCCCGGCCGCCTGCCTGCTCGATGCCGCGGGCCAGAGTCTCTGCGGTCTCCGCGTTGCCGGCATAGTTGACGACGACGGTGAAACCGTCGCGGGCGAGCCGCCCGGCGATCGCGGCGCCGATGCCGCGCGAGGCGCCGGTGACGATTGCGACCTTGTTGGGCACGACCTTGCTGCTGACGTCGCTCATCTCTTCCTCCTGCTCGACTCCGTGTCGACGAGAGGAAGATGGGCCTTATCGCTTTCCGGATAATCTGGTCTGATCTGCCATCATCATTCGGAAATCGGGAACAATGGCCATGGACCGGCTGGATGCGATGCGGCTGTTCCTGCGGGTGGTCGAGCGGCGCAGCTTCTCGCTTGCTGCCCAGGATGCCGGGCTGCCGCGCTCCACCGCCACCGAGGGGGTCAAGCAGCTGGAGGCGCGGCTCGGCGTGCGGCTGTTGGAGCGGACCACCCGGCAGGTCCGCCCGACCCTGGACGGCGAGGCCTATTACCGGCGCTGCCTGTCGATCCTGGCCGATATCGAGGAGGCCGAGGCCGCCTTCACCGGCGCCAAGCCCAAGGGGCTGCTGCGGGTGAACGTGCACGGCATCCTGGCCCGGTCCTTCATGATGCCCGGCCTGCCGCGGTTCCTGGAGCAATATCCCGATATCCAGCTGCAGTTCGGCGAGGGCGACCGCTTCGTCGACCTGGTCCGCGAGGGGGTCGATTGCGTGCTGCGCGTGGGCCAGCCAACCGACAGCTCGTTGATCGGACGGCGGATCGCGGTGCTGGCGGAGGGTACCTTCGCCAGCCCGGCCTATCTGGGCCGGTTCGGTACGCCGCGGACGCCGGACGATCTGGACGGCCACCGCATGGTCGGCTTCCTGTCCTCGGCCACCGGCGGGCTGCTGCCGCTGGAGTTCATGGTCGACGGCGCCCTGCGGCAGGTGATGCTGCCGATGACGGTGTCGGCGACAGGGGCCGAGATCTACTACGCCTCGGGCCGGCAGGGACTGGGGCTGATCCAGCTGCCGCGCTACCGGATGGCCGAGGATCTGGCTGCCGGCACCTTGGTCGAGGTGCTGCCGGACACGCCGCCCTCCCCCTCGCCGGTCTATGTGCTGTACCCCCACAGCCGGCAGCTCTCACCCCGCGTCCGCGTCTTCATCGACTGGCTGGCGGCGGAGTTCGCCGCCCGGCTGCCGCGGTCGGACGGAGGCGGTTAGAGGCGGCTCACGCCGCCTCCTCCTCACCGTCGATCAGCCCCATCGCCTGGTGCTCGAACAGCTCGCGATAATGGCCGCCCTCGCGCTTCACCAGCTCGGCATGGGTGCCCTGCTCGACCACGCACCCACGCTCGAACACCAGGATGCGGTCGACCTTCTGCACGGTCGACAGCCGGTGCGCGACGATGATCGTGGTGCGGCCGACGATCAGCTTCTCCACCGCCGCCTGGATCAGCGATTCCGACACGCTGTCCAGGCTGGACGTCGCCTCGTCCAGGATCAGGACGGGGGCATCGGCCAGGATGGCGCGAGCCAGGGCCACGCGCTGACGCTCGCCGCCCGACAGCTTCACCCCGCGCTCACCGACCAGCGTGTCGTAGCCCTGCGGCAGGCGCGAGATGAAGTCGTGGGCATAGGCCTGCTTCGCCGCGTCGACGATCTGCTCCATGGTCGCGTCGGGCCGGCCATAGGCGATGTTCTCCGCCAGCGTGCGGTGGAACAGCACCGGCTCCTGCGGCACCAGGGCGATCTGCCGGCGCAGGCTCTCCTGCGTCACCCCGGCGATGTCCTGGCCGTCGATGCGGATGGCGCCGCCGTTCAGGTCGTACAGGCGCTGCACCAGCTTGACGAAGGTGCTCTTGCCGCTGCCGGAATGGCCGACCAGGCCGATCCTCTCGCCCGGGGCGATGGTCAGGGTGAAGCCGTCATAGATCGGCTCCCTCTGCCCCTGGTAGCGGAAGGTGACGGCGTCGAAGTCGATCCGGCCGGCCTCGACCTTGATGGCCGGCGCCGCCGGCCGGTCCTCGACCCCGAGCGGCTGGTCCATGAAGTCGACCAGCTCCTCCATGTCGTTGACCGCACGCTGCAGATTGCGGACATGCATGCCGACGCCGCGCAGATAGCCGTGGATCAGGGCGTAGGTGCCGAGGATGTAGGTGATGTCGCCCGGCGTCGCCATGCCGCGGCCCCACAGCCACAGGCCGATGCCCAGCACCATGCCGTTCAGCCCCACCATCAGGAGGTTCTGGGTGGTGCCGGAATTGGTGCCGCGATGCCAGGTGCGGATGGTGCGCTGGCGCCAGATCTCGACCGTGCGGGCGATGAAGCTGTCCTCGCGGCGCTCGGCGCCGAAGGTCTTCACCACCGCGTTGCAGCCGATCGAATCCGCGAGGTTGCCGCCCAGCTTCGAGTCCATCTCGTTGGCCAGCCGCGCCGCCGGGGCGACGTAGCGCAGCACCAGCACCAGGCTGACCAGCAGGAACAGGGCGACGCCGCATGCCACCGCCGCGCCCATCAGCGGCCAGCGCGCCGCCAACAGCGCGGTGGCGCCGAGCAGGACCAGGATCGAGGGCAGCAGCTCGACCAGGATCACGTCGTTCAGCAGGTCCATCGCCCAGGTGCCGCGGTTGATCTTGCGGACCGTGGCGCCGGCGAAGGCATTGGCGTGCCAGTCGGTGGAGAAGCGCTGGACGCGCCAGAACGCCTCCTGGGTCATCGCCTGCATGATCCGGGTGGTCAGCCGGATGATGGCGCGGAACACCGTGTCGCGCAGCGCCACATAGACGATGCCGAGCGCGACGATGGTCAGCAGCGCCTGCAGCGCCGCGTCATAGCCGCCGGGGCCGGAGGCGATGGCATCGACCATGTGGCCGGCGAACACCGGCAGCACGACGTCGATGCCGGTCGAGGCCAGCACGCCGCCGATTCCGACCGCGATCTGCAGCGGATGGCGGCGCCAATGGCCGTAGCTGAAGCGCAGTACGCGCAGCAGAGGGTTCTGGTTGGTGGTCTGGTCTTTGGTGGTCTGGTCTGGCGCCACGGTCGTTCCGACACCGCCGAAGCGGCATCCTCCCGGCTGAACGGTTCAGGCGAGTCGGCGAGGGCAGGGCCCGGCGCCGACGGCGATCTGAGAGTTTCGGGATGGGACGCTTGGGCGGTGCAGGCCCTTGGGCGTCCTCGGCGAGGGTCCGGCGGCCCCCGGGGCCAGACCGGCCGGGAGCGCGGAGGCGGACCTACCTAATGACGGAGGTCCGGGGAGCTGACGATGCGTGGCGATGTCACTGCAACTCCCCTCTGCCGTTGGTGGACGCCGTTCAACCCGCCGCGACGGACGGGAGGTTCTTGATACCAGCGACAGAATGTTTCGGCAAGCCGCGATGGGAAGAATGTCGGGCCGGCGCGGGCCCGAAACGAAAAAGGGCCGCTCGCGCGGCCCTTTCCGGATGGATCGGCAAAAGAGAAAACTGGTGCTTACGGCTTCTTCGGCTTGACGGCCGGAGCCGCCGCCTTGTCGGTCGGCGCCGCCGCGGTCTGGGTCTTCGCCCCGACCTCGTTGTAGCGGGTGTGCAGCATCTCGTAGGTCTTGTTCAGATACTCGTCGAGCTGCTGCGGATTGTACTTCACCACCTCGGCGAACTGGTCCTGACGCGCCAGGCAATAGGCGGTCTGAGTCATCCGCTGCATGCGCTGGGACTCGTCGTTCGCCATCTTGGTGCGATAGGTGTCGAACAGGCGCTGACCGTTGCCCTTGTTGTACTTGGCCAGCAGCCGACCGAGCTTGTCCTGGGTCTCCAGGATGCGGTCGTCGTTGTTGACCACCCACTGGCTGAAGGTCCGGAAGATGATCGGATCCCTGAACTCTTCCTTGCAGCTCAGCCCGGTCACCATCATCTCGGTCTGCAGCTTGACCAGCAGGTCGTAACGCACCTCGGTCGGCGTCAACTGCGCCTTCGCCGGCAGGTTCACCGGCTGGTAGTTGCCGACGTCGGGGAACAGCCCCCCCGTCTGCGGCTTCGGCGGCGCCTCCTGGCAGGCCGCCAGCGCCATGGCGGCCAACGCGGCCGCGGCAAAACCCTTCATCATCCTCATCGGTACCCCCGCAGATCCATCGCCCGCACTCTAGCGCAGAAGCCCCGCCGACAGAATCCGAAATGCTCCGCCCTGCCGGCCGGGCTCATATGGTGCTTCAAGTCAGACCCTTATCCCATTGTGATGCATCAGTAAAGCAGGATCAGTCCTGACTCAGTTCCAAAGCCTCGACGCCGAGTTCGGTCAGCTGCCAGGAGGGGTCGGGAGCGTCGGGGTCGAGGCACGTGATCAGCTTCGCGCGGCCGGTCTCGCGCAGGGTGGCGCGTACCCGCCAGAGCGGCAGGCCGGCAGCCTCGGCCAGCCGCGCCGCGGTGTGCGGGACGGCGAGCAGGGTGAGGCTGCGCTTCGCCACCTCGGTCAGCGTGCCGTCGGGGTTGATGCAGGCCATGGTCTGCGCGGGGCCCGGATCAGCCCTTCACCTCGGTCTTGCAGTACCACCAGTCGGTGTAGTCGTAACCGCCCTTGGCCCGGGCCTCGGCGTCCTCGATCGTGCGCGGCGCCGGCACGATCACCTTGTCGCCGGGACGCCAGTCGGCCGGGGTCGCGACCTTGTGCTTGTCGGTGGTCTGCAGCGCATCGATCAGCCGCAGGATCTCGTCGATGTTCCGGCCGGTCGTCAGCGGGTAGTAGATCATCGCCCGCACCACCCCGGCGGGGTCGATGACGAAGACGCAGCGGCTGGTCTCGGTGCCCGACTGCTCCGGCATGATCATGCCGTAGAGCGTCGCCACCTTGCGATCGCTGTCGGCGATCACCGGGAACGGGATCCTGGTCTCGAACAGCTCCTCGATCCGCTTGGCCCAGGCGAGATGGGCATAGATGCTGTCGATCGACAGGCCCAGCAGCTCGACCCCGCGCTCCTTCAGCGCCGGGGCGATCCGGGCGAAGGCGACGAACTCGGTGGTGCAGACCGGGGTGAAGTCGGCCGGGTGCGAGAACAGCACGACCCAGCTGCCGCGAAAATCCTCGAGCGCCAGGCGCCCGTGCGTGGTCTCGGCTTCGAAGGGCGGCGCCACCTGCCCGAGGCGGGGCAGGCTGGGCAGGGGGGAAGTCTCGGTCATGGCGGGGCTCACTGATGACGGTGGCGGCGGCATCGGCAGAGGATAGTCCAGCTGACCCGGGGGGCCAACCGGCTGGCCCGGACGGCGAGGCGCGGTATAAGCTCGCGGCCGAGCCCGCCGGGCCGGCGGGCCAGCCGGAGGATCGAGATGAGACGAGGCACCTGCGTTGCGGCGGCGGCCGCGGCGCTGCTTCTCACCCTCAGCGGACCGGCCGCGGCCGAGATCGACGTGCTGCGCCGGGCGCCGGAGCTGATCCGTGCGGTCGACGCCAACGATGTCGACCAGGTCCGCACCCTGCTGCTGAGCGGGGCGCCGCCGAATGCGACCGACGCCGACGGCCGCACCGCGCTGGTGATCGCCGCCCGCGACGGCCATGCGGGCCTGGTGCGCGAGCTGCTGCGCTTCGCCGCCCAGCCGGACCAGCCCGATTCACTGGGCAACACGCCGCTGTTCTGGGCGGCGGACATCGGCGATGCCGGCGTCGTCCGGGCTCTCCTGGACGGCAAGGCCAACCCGAACCGCGCCAACCGCCAGGGCATCACCCCGCTGATGGCCGCGGCCCGCGACGGCAATCTGCCGGCGGTGGAGGCGCTGCTGGCGGGCGGCGCCAACCCCCAGCAGCGCGACTTCACCGGCCGCTCCGCCCTGGGCTGGGCGGAGACCAGCCGGTCCCGCGCGGTCGCGACCCGGCTGCGCAAGGCCGGCGTCTCCGACTGAGGCTCGGTCCTCAGAGGACGTGGATGCCGTCGGGCCGGCCGCCGAACCGCCAGCGATGGATCTCGACCCGCTCGTAGATCCCGGCCGTCGCATAGGGGTCGGCAGCGAGCATGGCCTCGGCGGCAGGACGCGACGGCTGCTCGACCATCAGGGCGGTGCCGACCCGGGCCGAACCATCGTCGGACAGCAGCGGCCCGCCCACGATCAGGCGATTCCGCCGGTCATGCTCGGCCATGAAGGCGCGGTGGGCTTCGGCCAGGCTGTCGGCAACCGCGCTTGCGCCCGGCCGGCCATGGGCGATGACGAGGAAACGCGGATTGGCATCCGGATCGCCCTTGAACGCCCACATCCTGCGGCCGAGCGCATTCCGCCAGCGCCTCACCATGATTTCGGCGTAGACGCCGGCCCTGTGGTTCGGCTCCTCATAGGCGAACACCCGCGCCGCTTCGGCATCGGGCAGGTCGACGATGTGGACGCTGCCGGTCGGGGTGTCGCCGTCTTCCGCCAGGGTTGGTCCGCGTGCGACCATGCCCTCGGCATACCTGTCCATGAAGGACCAGTGGGCTTCGACCAGCTGCCGGCGCAACTCGAGGGTGCCCGGCTTGTCCCGGCAGTAGATGAAATACTCCACCTTGCCCCCCTCAAGTCGCCCGCGCCGTCAGCGCAGCACAAGCGCGCCGCAGCCGCAACAGGAGCCGTGCAAGGAGGGACACGGGCGTTTCGGAGGAGCGACGGACGGGGCGCGGGTTGCGGTCCGCGCCCCGTCCGGTTAGGAGTCCCGGTCGTCGAGGGGCAGCAATGACGACCGGGACCGAGGCGGGGCCGTGGGGCGGCCCCGTCTCACGGATGCTCCGCCTGGGGGAAGGCGGGCCCCGCTTCCGTTGCCGGCTTCTTGCGATCGCGCCAGGCGATCAGCCGGTAGAACATCGGGATGAAGAAGGTGGCGATGACGGTGGCGGCGAGCATGCCGCCGATCACGCCGGTGCCGATCGAGTGGCGGCTGGCCGACCCGGCGCCGCTGGCGATGGCGAGCGGCAGGCAGCCCAGGATGAAGGCCAGCGAGGTCATGACGATCGGCCGGAAGCGCAGCTTCGCCGCCTCCAGCGCCGCGTCGAAGGCGCTCATCCCCTCCTCGCGCTTCAGGACCGCGAACTCGACGATCAGGATCGCGTTCTTGGCGGCGAGGCCGATCAGGGTGACCAAGCCGATCTGGAAGTAGACATCGTTCTGCAGCCCGCGCAGCCACACCGCGACCAATGCGCCGAACAGGGCGAAGGGCACGGCCGTCAGCACCGCGATCGGCAGCGTCCAGCGCTCGTACTGCGCCGCCAGGATCAGGAACACCATGACCAGGCCGAACAGGAGCGCCTGGTTGCCGGAACCGCCGGCCGACTGCTCCTGGAAGGCCGAGCCGGTCCAGGCCAGGGCATAGCCCTGGGGCAGGACCTCCTTGGCCAGCTGCTCCATCGCCGCGATCGCCTGGCCGGAGGAGAAGCCGGGGGCCGGGCCGCCCATGATCTTCGCCGCCGGGAAGATGTTGAAACGCTCGACCTGATCGGGGCCGACGATCCGCCGGCTTTTCACCAGCGCGTCGATCGGGATCATGGCGCCGCCGTCGGCGCGGACGAAGACCTGCTTCAGATCCTCCGGCCGCTGGCGGAAATCGCCCTCCGAGGCCAGGCTGACGCGGTAGTTGCGGCCGTACAGGGTGAAGTCGTTGACGTAGAGGCTGCCGAAGGTGGCCTGCATCGCGTCGAAGATCGACGAGATCGGCACGCCCAGCGCCCGCGCCTTCTCGCGGTCGACGTCGAGCTTGTACTGCGGGATGGCGATGTTGAACATCGACCGTACGCCGGCCAGGTCCGGCCGCTTGGCCGCGGCCTCGACCAGCCTCTGTGTCGCCTCGGCCAGGGCCGGATAGCCGGCGCCGGTGCGGTCCTGGACATAGGCCTCGAAGCCGCCGGTCGTGCTCATGCCCATGATCGGCGGCGGGTTGAAGGCCAGCACCATCGCGTCCTTGATGCCGGCGTTCATGCCCATGAACGGCCCCGGCAGGTTGCGCGCGTCCATCGCCGAGTCGGTGCGCTGCGACCAGTCCTTCAGCGGCACGAAGACGACGCCGGCATAGGTCTTCTGCGCCGCCGACAGCAGGTCGAAGCCGGGCACGTCGATGCTCTCGCTGACCGCCGGGTGCTTCAGGATGTTCTGGGTCGCCTCGGACAGCGCCTTCTCGGTCCGCTCCAGCGAGGCGGCGGGCGGCAGGAAGGCGGCGACGATCAGGTAGCCCTGGTCCTCGTCCGGCACCAGCGAGCCCGGGATCTTCTGGAACAGGTAGCCCGCCACCCCGGCGAAACCGGCGAACAGCAGGAGGCCGATGGCGAAGCGCTTGAGGAAGAAGCGCACGCCGGCGGTGTAGGCCGAGGTGATGCCGTCGAACACCCGGTTGAACCAGCGGAACGGCAGGGCGGGCTCGTGGTGGCCGGGCTTCAGGATCAGGGCGCACAGCGCCGGGGTCAGCGTCAGCGCGACGATGCCCGAGATGGTGACCGACACCGCGATGGTGACGGCGAACTGGCGGTACATCTCGCCCGCCAGCCCGCCCATGAAGGCGACCGGCACGAACACGGCGCACAGCACCAGGACGATGGCGATGACCGGGCCCGAGACCTCGTCCATCGCCTTCCGCGCCGCCTCCTTCGGCGGCAGCTTCTCGGTGCGCATGATGCGCTCGACATTCTCGAGCACCACGATCGCGTCGTCGACGACGATGCCGATGGCGAGGATCAGGCCGAACAGCGTCAGCAGGTTGATCGAGAAGCCGAGGATATACATCCCGGCGAAGGTGCCGAGGATCGAGATCGGCACCGCGATCACCGGGATCAGCGTCGCCCGCAGGTTCTGCAGGAAGACGAAGACCACCAGCACGACCAGGACCATCGCCTCGATGAAGGTCTTGATCACCTCGTCGATCGAGACCTGGACGAAACGGGTGGTGTCGTAGGGGATGGCATAGGTGATGCCGTCGGGGAAGGCCTGCTTCAGCTCCTCCATCCGTGCCTTCACGCCTTCCGCCGTCTCCAGCGCGTTGGCGCCGGGCTGCAGATAGATGCCGATCGCGGCGGCCGGCTTGCCGTTGTAGTTGGCGGCGGAGTTGTAGGCCTGGGCGCCGAGCTCGACCCGCGCCACGTCCTTCAGCCGCAGCGTCGCCGCGTTGCTGTCGGACTTCAGGATGATGTTCTCGAAGGCCTCGGCGTTCGGCAGGCGGCCGTCGGTCGTCGCCGAATAGGTGAAGGCGAGGCCGTTCGCGTCCGGCTCCTCGCCGAAGCGGCCGGCGGCGAACTGGGCGTTCTGCTCCTGGATCGCGGCGGAGACGTCGCTGGGCGTCAGGTTGTACTGCGCCAGCTTGTCCGGCCGCAGCCAGATCCGCATCGAATAGTCCTTGCCGGCGCCGAACAGCGAGGCGTCGCCGACGCCGGGCACGCGCTTGAGGTCATCGATGACGTTCAGGAGCGCATAGTTGTTCAGGTAGATCGGGTCGTACTGCCCGCTCTCGTCGTGCAGGATCACCGCCTGCAGGATCGAGCTCGACTTCTTGTCGACGCGGACGCCGGTGCGCTGCACCTCCTGCGGCAGGGTCGGCAGCACGCGCTGGACGCGGTTGTTGACGTTGATCGTCGCCTGATCGGGGTCGGTGCCGATCTTGAAGGTGACGGTCAGCGTCATGGTGCCGTCGCCGGTGTTGGTCGACCGCATGTACAGCATGTTGTCGACGCCGTTGATCTGCTGCTCCAGCGGCGCGGCGACGGTCTGGGCCACGGTCTCGGCGCTGGCGCCGGAATAGCTGGCCGAGACCGTCACCTCGGGCGGCACGATCTCCGGATACTGCGCGATCGGCAGCACCCGCATCGCCACCAGCCCGGCCAGGGTGATGACGATCGAGAGGACGGCCGCGAAGACCGGCCGGTCGATGAAGAAGCGGGAGATCACGGGGTCACCTGCGCGACCTTGGCCTCGGACGGCCGCACCGGGCTGCCGGGCCGGACCTTGATCACGCCTTCGGTGATGATCCGGTCACCGGCCTTGAGGCCGCTCTCGACCAGCCAGCCGCCCTGGACCTCGCGGCCGAGCGTCAGCGGTCGGGCCTCGGCCTTGTTGCCCTCGCCCAGGGCATAGGCGAAGGGACCCTGCGGGCCCTGCATCACCGCCACCTGCGGCACCACGATGCCCTGCTTCAGCGTCAGGCCGCTGACCGTGACCCGCACGAACTGGTTCGGCATCAGCAGGCCCTGGGCGTTCGGCAGCATGGCGCGGGCGCGGATCGTGCCGGTCTGGTCGTCGACGATGCTGTCGGTGAAGTTGATGGCGCCGCCATGGTCATAGGTCCGCCCGTCGCCGAGCTTGACCGACACCGGGAAGCGGCGGTCCTTCGGCCCGTCGGCCTTACCCTCGTCGAGCAGCCGCCGGATCTCGGCGAAATCGGCGTCGCTGAAGGAGAAGCTGACATAGGCCGGGTCGAGCTGAGTGATCCGGGTCAGCAGGCCGTTGGCGCTGATCAGGCTGCCCTCCGGCACCTCCTCGATGCTGGTCATGCCGCCGAGCGGCGCCGTGACCGTCGTGTAGTCGAGATTGAGCTGCGCCGTCTTCAGCTGCGCCTGGGCGGCGGCCACCGCCGCCTCGTCGGTGCGCACCTGGGCCGCGGCGTCGTCGCGGTCCCGCTCCGACCCGGCGCGGGCGGCGAACAGCTTGGCGGCGCGCTCGGCGTTGATCCGGTCGTTGGCGAGCTGGGCCTGGGACTGCTGCAGCTGGGCCTGGGCGCGCGCCACCTCGGCCTGGTAGGTGGCGGGGTCGATGCGGAACAGCTCCTGCCCCTCCGTCACCCGCTCGCCCTCGGTGTAGTCGCGCTTCAAGAGGATGCCGCCGACGCGGGCGCGCGCCTCGATCTCGCGGAAGGCCGAGACCCGGGCGGCATAGGTATAGGTCAACGGCACCGGGCCGGCCGCCACCTCCTGCACCGTCACCTCCGGCGGCGGAGGCGCGGATTGCGTCTGGGCCTGGGCTTCACCGGTGTTTTCGTTGCAAGATGCGAGAATCGGCGCGGCAGCCAGGGTAACGGCCAATGCGACGGCGCGAAGAGAAGACGTCTTGCTCACGGTGACCGCACCTTTGCCTGAGAGTTTTTTGCACTGCACAAATATTCGAGCGACAGTCTGCAGCGCAGGGTTGCTTTACATACATTCCAGAATGTATGTATCAGGGATGCGGAAGATCCCCTCGACGTTTCATCCGGCCCCCACACCGCCATATCGGCGCACCCCCAGAATGCCTGCTCTTGGCCGCCTGGGCAATGGCGGAGGCCGAGCCGACGTATTAAGATTTGTTACCGGGAAAGTCGCGGCAGCCGGTCCCCGGAAAGACGGAATCGTGTCGGGGAGCACCCCGAATCCCGGATGGCTGAGCTCACGACAACCCCTTCCCGCTGTCGGATTCTTTTGCACCGCACACATCCCGGGGCCTCCGGGACATCATGCAGGGATGGACTTATATACATACTTGGACGTATGTAAAGAGCAAAAAGGGGGAGAGGAATAGGGACATGGCACGCCGCACCAAGGCCGAGGCGGAAGAGACCCGGCAGAAGATTCTGGACGCAGCGGAGCGGCTTTTTTTCGTCGACGGGGTGTCGCGCACCTCGCTGGAGCTGATCGCCAACGCCGCCGGGGTGACCCGCGGTGCCATCTACTGGCACTTCAAGAACAAGGTCGAGCTGTTCGAGGCGCTGCACGAGCGGGTGAAGCTGCCGGCGGAGGACATCGTCGAGCGGGCGATGGCCGATGGCCATCCCGACCCGTTGGGGCTGATCGAGCAGGCGATGGTCGAGAGCTTCGTCGCTCTGACCGAGGACGAGCAGCGCCAGCGCGTCTTCACCATCCTGACCTGCCGCTGCGAATATGTCGGCGAGATGCTGGCGGCGCTGGCCCGCCAGCGCGAAGCGCATGACCACATGCGCGCGACCATGAGCCGGGCCTTCGGGATGGCACGGGAATCCGGCCGGCTGAGCCCGGCTTGGCCGCCCGAGGTGGCGGCCAGCACCCTGACCTGCCTGATGGTCGGGCTGATGGTCGACTGGATCCGCTTCGGCCGCCGCTTCGACCTGGTCGAGACCGGCACCCGCAGCGTCGGCGAGCTGTTCCGGTCGTTCCGGCGCGAGACCGAGCCGGCGATGTGCTGAACGAAACCCAGGCGGCCGCTATTCCCCGGCCGCCTGGGTGCGCGGGCGGTGGCGCTTGCTCCAGGTGAAGGTCGAGGTGACGCCGAAGTTCCAGACCGAGGACAGGGCGGCGCCGAGGAAGCTGGCCAGGGCCCAGGGCACCTGCTGCTCGAACAGGAACTCCGCCACCTGCAGGTTGATCACGGCGCCGATGGCGCAGGCGGCGTAGAAGGACAGGAGACCGCGCAGGAAGTCGCGGCCGCGCAGCTGCTTGTCGCGGTAGGTGATGCGGTTGTTGAGGGCGAAGTTCGAGGTCATCGCCCCGACCGTCGCCACCGCCTGGGCCCAGTAGAAGTCCCAGGCGAAGGCGTGCAGGAACAGCCCGACCAGGGCCAGCTGCACCGCCACGCCGGACAGCCCGACCATGACGAACAGGATGAAACGCGCCGGGACCGTGCCGCCCAGCAGCTTGTCGAAGATCAGCATCAGGAATTCCAGGCTCACGGCGAAGTCCAGCTTGCTTTCGCCGCTGAGCCGGCTGCGGAAGACGAAGGGCAGCTCGGCGAAGCGCAGCGGGCGCCCGGCCGAGGCGAAGATGTCGAGCAGGATCTTGAAGCCCTGCCCGTTCAGCCGGTCCGCGACCTCCTCGATCAGCGGCCGGCGCAGCATGAAGAAGCCGCTGAGCGGGTCGGTCAGCTCACGCGGCACCACCATGCGGGCGAGGCGGATGCCGAGGCCGGACAGGCGCTCGCGCTTCTCGGAGAAGGTGCCGAGATCGCTGCCCGGCAGGAAGCGGCTGGCGACGACGATGTCGAGCGTGTCGGCCTTCAGCCGCGCCAGCATCTTCGGCAGTAGCGTCTCGTCATGCTGCAGGTCGGCGTCCATCACCGCGAGATAGGGCGCGCCGGTCGCCATCATGCCCTCGACCGTGGCCGAGGACAGGCCGCGCCGGCCGATCCGCTTCAGGCAGCGCACATTGTCCCGGGTCTCGGCGATCTTGTAGACCGCCTCGGCGGTGCCGTCGGTCGAATCGTCGTCGACGAAGATCACCTCCCAGGCGACGCCGGCCAGGGCCTGGTCGAGCAGCTCGACCAGCCGCCCGACATTGCCGACCTCGTTCAGCGTCGGGACGATGATCGCAAGTTCGTAGCGCATCACTTCGCGGTTTCCCACGGTGCGTTCGGCGGCAGCGGCAGCGGCCAGGGCGCCTTGAAGCCGCGCGCGGTGTAGACGTGCAGGGTCAGCTCGGCCCGGCCGCCGCGATGGACGATGATGTCCGGCTGCGGCTCGACCGAGGCGAAATAGGGCCGCCAGCGCTCGTCGAAATCCTTCAGGAACTCGTCCTGGCCGATGATCACCGCGTCATGGCCGGCGAAATCCATCTGGTTCCAGCCGAAGGCCAGGTTGCGCGGGTCGCGGCACAGGCACAGCACCGGCAGCCTGTCGCCGAGCTGGACGTCGATCTTGCCGGCCTGGTGCCACTGGGTGCCGACCACGAACAGGCCGGGCCGGTCGAACCAGCCGCGCTCCTGCGCCGCGGCTTGCAGATCGGTCCAGTCCAGCCCCTCCAGCGTCGGGTCCCAGATCTCGGTCGGGCCCAGCCCGGGCAGCGCCCGCGCCCAGCCGGTGGCGGCATGACTGCCGAGGCTGACCAGCACGGCGACGGTGGCGATGCCCGAGGCCTTGAGCCAGATCCGGGCGGCCCGGCTGCCGGCGTCGAGCCACCGCGCCGTGGCGGCGCCGAGCAGCGGGAACAGCAGCAGGTAGCCCGGCGCCTGCCAGTGGAAATGAGCGCCGACCTTGGCCCAGGAGGCGACCGCGGTGAACAGCAGGATCGGGATGATGGCGAGGCTGACCAGGAACCAGCCGCGCAGATCCTTCGGACCGCGGAACAGGCCGGCGACGAAGACCCAGATCATCGGCAGCCAGATCCAGGGCAGGAGCCAGATCGCCTGGCCGCCGATGTTCTGGCCCAGCCAGTCGAGCCGGATCCGACCGCCGGAGCTGCGGCCGCTCTGGAACAGGAAAGAGACCCACTGGTTCTCGGCGTTCCAGATCAGCACCGGCGAGAAGATGGCGAAGGCGACCACCACCGCGATCCAGGGCGCCGGATGGGCCAGCCAGCGCCGCCGGCCCGGCGTGGTCAGCAGGAACAGCAGCAGCCCGGCCATGATCAGCACGGCGTGGTATTTCGACAGCAGCGCCAGGCCGAAGCAGACCCCGGCGGCGAGCCACCAGCCCCAGGCGGCGCGGGGCGATACCGTCTCCGGCTCCGGCACCACCACCCGGGCGACGCACCAGGCCGCGGCCAGCAGGAACAGGAACAGCGGCCCGTCCGGCTGCACCCAGCTGCCGACGCTGAGGAAGAACACGGCCGAGAGGTTCAAGAGCAGCGCCGCCCAGACCCCAGCCCAGGCGCCGAACAGATAGGCGCCCAGCCGGTACATCAGCCAGGTCGAGACGCCGAACATCAGCACATAGGGCAGGCGCAGCCACAGCTCGGCGTCGCCGAGCCCGATCATGGCGTGGGTGAGCCACAGGAACAGCGGCGGCTGGTCGAAGTAGCTGAGCGCCCAGAAGCGGGCGGTGGCGACGTAGTAGGATTCGCCGTTGCCGTAGCCGAGCGCCCAGGACAGGGCGAGCCGCAGCAGCCCGCCCAGCAGGATCAGCCAGAACATCGCCCCCTGGGGGGTGCCGAGCCGCAGCCAGCCGGCGGATCCCGTGGATCCGGGCCGGGCGGGCGCGGCGGAAAGAGCGTCGGTCATCCGCATTCCCGGCAGCCGCCGCCAATGGCGGGCTGCGTCCTATCGATCTCGCGGATCGGTCGATCCCGCGCGACCGCGCTTCATACCAGCACGGGCCCCGCCCGGCCAGCGCCGATCATTCCGGCCGCCTGCGACCGGTTACAGCAGCGCCGCGGCCGCCGACCACCAGCCGCGGCCGGCCAATACCGTCTCGGCGGCCTTCGCTGCGGCGGGGCTGTCGAACAGGCCGAAGCAGGTGGCGCCGCTGCCCGACATCCGGGCCAGGCGGCAGCCCGGCTGCGCCGCCAGCGCCGCCAGCACCTCGCCGATCACGGGCGCCAAGGACATGGCCGGCGCCGCCAGGTCGTTGCCGCGCCCGGCCAGCAGCGCGCAGAGCCGATCCAGATTCGGCCGTGTCTCGGCGAAGCGGGCCTCGGCCGAGAAGCCGCCGCGCCGGGCCCGGAACACGTCGGGCGTCGACAGCGGCACGCCGGGATTGACCAAGAGGATCGGCACGCTGGCCAGGTCCGGCCCCGGCTCCAGCCGCTCGCCGACGCCGCCGAGCCAGGCGGTGCGGCCGGCGAGGCAGACCGGGACGTCGGCGCCGAGCCCGGCCGCGACCTCGAGCAGGCGCGAGTCACCCGGCGCGAGGTCCCAGAGCACGGCGAGGCCGCGCAGCACCGCCGCGGCGTCGGCCGAGCCGCCGCCGATCCCGGCCGCCACCGGCAGCCGCTTGTCCAGGGTGACGGCGATGCCGTCCGGCCGCCCGGCCGCGGCCGCCAGGCGCCGCACCGCGCGCAGCGCCAGATTGTCGTCGCCCGGCGGGATGGCGCCGGCGAAGGGACCGGTGACGGCCAGGCGCGGCGCTTCCGCCGGCTCCAGCGTCAGCCGGTCGCCGACATCGGCGAACACCACCAGGCTGTCGAGCAGGTGGTAGCCGTCCGCGCGCTTGCCGACGACATGGAGGTAGAGATTGACCTTGGCCGGCGCGATGCCGGACCAGACGTCCCGCGCCACGATCAGTTCGACTTGACCGGGGCCGAGGCTTCCTGGGCGGGCAGGCCGTTGGCCAGCTTGGCCTCGATCTTGTCCTTCGGCGGGTCGCCCTCGGTGGTGCGCAGCGCCGCCTCCCACTGGTAGCGCGCCTCCAGCTTGCGGCCGACCCGCCAATAGGCGTCGCCGAGATGGTCGTTGATGGTCGGGTCCTCGGGCTTCAGCGAGATCGCCTTCTCCAGCGTCTCCACCGCCTTGTCCATCTGGTTGGTGCGGTAATAGACCCAGCCCAGGCTGTCGATGATGTAGCCGTCGTTCGGCGACAGGTCGACGGCCTTGCGGATCAGATCCTCCGCCTCCTTCAGGGCCTTGCCGCGGTCGAGCAGCGAATAGCCGAGATAGTTCAAGAGGTTGGCGTGCTCCGGGTTCAGCCCGATGGCACGGCGCAGATCCTGCTCCGCCCGGTCGAAGCGGCCGGCGCGCTCGAGCGCGATGCCGCGGCGGTAGAGGAAGGTCCAGTCCACCTCCTCCAGCCGCTTCTGCCGGCGCGCCGCGTCGTCATAGGCGACAACGGCGGAGGCGAAGTCCTGCTTCGCACGGTACAGGTCGGCGAGGCGGAGATAGCCGGCCGGGCTGTCCGGCCGTTCCGACACCAGGTCGGAGGCGAGCGCGATGCCCTGGTCGAACTCCTCCAGCCCCTCATAGGCCAGGGTCTCGCGCAGCCGCGCCATCCAGCCGGCCGGGGTGCCGTCCGGCAGCGAGTCATAGGCGGCGATCGCGTTCCGGTACTGGTCTTGCCCGGCCAGGATGTCGCCCAGCAGCATCTGCGCCACCGGGAAGTCGGGCCGCAGATACAGCGCCAGACGGGTGTAGATCAGCGCTGTGTCGCCGCCTTCGGCGTCGCGGTCCTGGCTGACGGCGCTGGCGATGTAGAACAGGGCCTCGGCCAGCCCCTCGGCCGGGCTGCCGATGATCGGCTGCGGCCGGTCGCCCTTGTCCAGGCGCTGGATCGCCGGCTCGAGCAGCAGGTTGTCGCCGTTCTGGTCGGCGAAGGCGCTGTAGAGCTGGCGCGCCTTGTCGCGCTGGCCCTGGCGTTGATAGACGCCGGCCAGGCCTTCGACCAGCCGCACCGTGCCGCCCATCTCGCCCAGCGCCTCATAGGCCGCCCGGGCGCCATCGAGGTCGCCGAGAGTGTCGAGCAGCAGCGCCTTCTGGATCGAGGCCAGCGCGTCCGGCCGCGGCTGCTTCAGGAGCGGGTCGAGGCTGGACAGCGCCGCCTTGCCGTCGCCGGCGCCGACCCGGAGCCAGGCGGCGATGATCGGGGTGACCGACCGGGCGGTGCCCGCCGTCTCCATCGCCTTGAGCCGCGCCAGGGCGTCGCGCCACTTGCCGGCCTTGGCGTCGTGCAGGATCAGGGTGATGCGGACCAGCTGGTCGGCGGTGTCCGCCGTGTCCAGGCGCTGGGCCAGCTTGGCGGCGCCTTCGACATCGCCGCCGGCCAGGGTCAGGGTGAAGCTGCGCCGCAGCAGCGCCAGGTTGTCCGGGTCGGTCGCCAGCACCTGGCTGAAGAACCGGCCGGCGGAGGAGAGGTCGCGCGCGGCCAGCGCATGGGCGCCGGCGAGATAGGCGCCCGAGACGGTGCGCGGATCGGTGGCGGCCTCGGCGGCCGGCGGCCGCAGCACCGCCGTCGCCGCGACGCAGGAGGCCAGAAGGGTCGTCCGCCAGACGGTCATGCGCGGGTCCAGTTTGCCGTGATCCCCCGAAGCTAGGGTGCCGGGCGGCCGCAGGCAATGCCCGTTCGCCGCGACCATAGCCCGCATCTACGTCGAAGAGCCGTCGCCACGGCCCGACTCGCGGCTTGTGCCCACCCGAAAAAACGCTACAGTCGCGCGCGTCGGTGAGACCATGGAAGGCGCCAACGCGGCCGTGACCGGTAAATCGAGCTACACCTACGAAGACCTGCTGTCCTGCGCGCATGGCGAGCTGTTCGGCCCTGGCAATGCCAAGCTGCCGCTGCCGCCCATGCTGATGATGGACCGGATCACCACCATCAACGACGACGGCGGCGCCCATGGCAAGGGCGAGGCCGTGGCCGAGTTCGACATCCGCCCGGACCTGTGGTTCTTCGCCTGTCATTTCGAGAACGACCCGGTGATGCCGGGCTGCCTCGGCCTCGACGCGCTGTGGCAGCTGCTCGGCTTCTATCTCGGCTGGACCGGCGCACCGGGCAAAGGCCGGGCGCTGTCGACCGGCGAGGTGAAGTTCACCGGCCAGGTGCTGCCCGACGCCAAGCTCGTCACCTACCGCCTGGACCTGAAGCGGGTGATCAACCGCAAGCTGGTGCTGGGCATCGCCGACGGCAACGTCGCCGTCGACGGCAAGATCATCTTCGAGGCCAAGGATCTGAGGGTCGGCCTGTTCACGTCGACCGAAGCGTTCTGACGAACCGCGGAGAACCACCATGCGTCGCGTCGTCGTCACCGGGCTCGGCATCGTCTCGAGCATCGGCAACAACCAGGACGAGGTCACCGCCAGCCTGCGCGAGGGCCGTTCGGGCATCGTCGCGGCCCCAGAGTACAAGGAGCTGGGCTTCCGCTGCCACGTCCACGGCACGGTGAAGCTGGACCCGGCCGACCATGTCGACCGGCGCATCCTGCGCTTCATGGGACCGGGCGCCGCCTACAACCACATCGCCATGGCCCAGGCCATCGCCGATGCCGGGCTGGAGGAGAGCGACGTCTCGAACGAGCGCACCGGGCTGATCATGGGGTCCGGCGGGCCGTCGACCTCGAACCAGGTCGACGCCGCGGACATCACCCGCGACAAGGGGCCGAAGCGCATCGGCCCCTACATGGTGCCGCGCTGCATGTCGTCGACCAATTCGGCGACGCTGGCGACGCCCTTCAAGATCAAGGGCGTCAACTACTCGATCTCCTCCGCCTGCTCGACCTCGGCGCATTGCATCGGCAACGGCGCCGAGCTGATCCAGTGGGGCAAGCAGGACATCGTCTTCGCCGGCGGCGGCGAGGAGCTGCACTGGACCCTGTCGGTGCTGTTCGACAGCATGGGCGCCTTCTCCTCGCGCTTCAACGACACGCCGGAGCGCGCCAGCCGCGCCTATGACCGCGACCGCGACGGCTTCGTCATCGCCGGCGGCGGCGGCACCGTGGTGCTGGAGGAGCTGGAGCACGCCAAGGCGCGCGGCGCCAGGATCTATGGCGAGCTGGTCGGCTACGGCGCCACTTCGGACGGCTACGACATGGTCGCGCCGTCGGGCGAGGGCGCGGTGCGCTGCATGCGCCAGGCGCTGGCCACGGTCGACGGGCCGGTCGACTACATCAACGCCCACGGCACCTCGACCCCGGTCGGCGACGTCACCGAGCTGGGCGCGATCCGCGAGGTGTTCGGCGACCGCGCCCCCAGGATCAACTCGACCAAGTCGCTGTCCGGCCATTCGCTGGGCGCGGCCGGGGTGCACGAGGCGATCTATTCCCTGCTGATGCTGAAGCACGATTTCATCGCCGCCAGCGCCAACATCGAGAACCTCGACCCCGCGGCCGAGGGCTTCCCGATCGTGCGCGAGCGGATCGACAACGCCGGGCTGAACTGCGTGCTCTCCAACAGCTTCGGCTTCGGCGGCACCAACGCGACGCTCGTCTTCAAGCGGTACGCTGCATGACCTCCTCTACGACCGAACGCCGCGGCACCGGCCTGATGGCCGGCAAGCGCGGCCTGATCATGGGCGTCGCCAACAACCACTCGATCGCCTGGGGCATCGCCTCGGTGCTGGCGCGCGAGGGGGCGGAGCTGGCCTTCACCTACCAGGGCGACGCCTTCCGCAAGCGGGTCGAGCCGCTGATCCAGTCGATCGGCGCCAGCTTCCTGGCCCCCTGCGACGTCGAGGACGAGGACACGATCAGCGCGCTGTTCGAGCGGCTGGCCGCGGAATGGGGGTCGATCGACTTCCTGGTCCACGCCATCGCCTATTCCGACAAGGAAGAGCTGAAAGGCCGCTACCTCGACACCACGGCCGACAACTTCAGCCGCACCATGCGGATCAGCTGCTACAGCTTCACCGCGCTGGCCAAGCAGGCGGCGGCGATCATGCCGAACGGCGGCAGCCTGCTGACGCTGACCTATCTCGGCGCCGAACGGGTGATGCCGAACTACAACGTCATGGGCGTGGCCAAGGCGGCGCTGGAGGCCAGCGTGCGCTACCTGGCGGCGGATCTGGGCCCGCAGGGGGTCCGGGTCAACGCGATCTCGGCCGGCCCGATGCGCACCCTGGCCGGCAGCGCCATCGGCGATGCGCGCTACGTGTTCCGCTTCAACCAGCAGAACAGCCCGCTGCGCAAGAACGTCACCCTGGACGAGGTCGGCGGCGCCGCCCTCTACCTGCTGGGGCCGCTGTCGACCGGCGTCACCGGCGAGGTGCACCATGTCGACGCCGGCTACCACGCCATCGGCATGCCGGCGGCGCCGCGCAACAGCGAGGCCGGCGAGGTGTAGTCGCCCACCCGCTCGCGGGAGGAGGAGCCATGGCCAAGCAGTTCCCGGAGATCTCGCCGGCCCTGCGGGAGTTCATCCTGCGCCAGCGGGTGTTCTTCACCGCCTCCGCCGCCGCCGCCGGGCGGGTCAACGTCTCGCCCCGCGGCACCGCCATGCTGCGGGTGCTGGGGCCGAACGCGGTGGTCTATCTCGACCTGACCGGCAGCGGCAACGAGACCGCGGCGCATCTGCGCGCCGCCGGCCGGCTGACCCTGATGTTCTGCGCTTTCGAGGGCGCGCCGATGATCCTGCGGCTGTACGGCGCCGGCCGGGTGCTGCGCCGCGGCGGCCCCGACTATGCCCGCCTGCTGGCGGCGGAATATGGCGGCGCGGAGCCGGTCGGCGCCCGGCAGATGATCTGGCTCGACATCGATCTGGTCCAGACCTCCTGCGGCTTCGGCGTGCCGCTGTTCGACCATGCCGGCGAACGGCCGACCCTGGCACGCTGGGCCGAGGCGAAGGAGAAGCAGGAGGGGCTGGAGGCCTATCGCCGGCAGAAGAACACCCGCAGCATCGACGGGCTGCCGACCGGCCTGTTCGAGGACGACCCGGTCCCGGCCGGGTGACGCCTGATTCAGCCATAGGCGCGCGGACGCGCGCAGGACCCCTCCGCCCTCCGGCGAAGGAGGGGAAGGCTGCGCAACGAGGTTTCGTAGGTTGGGTTCGCGGCACGCGAACCCAACAGGATCGGGGGCCGCGGTAGCGGCGGGATGTTGGGTTCGCCAACGCGAACCCAACCTACGCTGTTACCCTGTGTCCGGGGCCTCCGACATCGGATCGGTCTGCGCCGTGTCCATGGAACATATCATAAACATTATCGCCAGTTAATGCAACTGCACATCGAGTTCGCTGGCTCCGATGCCGGCTCGAGGCTTGTTCGCGAAGGGTGAGAAAAAGGACCGGGGGCCGGTGGGGCTTCCACCGCATCCGCCGCTACGGCCTCTTGGCCAAGGGCTCCCGCGCGATCGATCTCGACCTCCTCCGGGCGCTGATCGCCGACCACGGCCGCATCGCCACCACGCCAACCCCTCAGGGCCCGGCGCGGACCGATATCCCCATAACCTCGTCTCAACTGGCCGGCACCGCTCGGGCTGACCGCGGCTTCCTCCCCTGAAGGGCTGCGGACGCCGCGCCGACCTCTCCACAGCGGACATCCACCGGAGCCCCGGAGTTCTCATTCTGTTGCACTACTGGTCCTGGCCGGCGACAGCCGTGTCGCGGCGACGTCCTGCGACCTCAGGATGGTCGAGCACGCTGACGTGCTTCCCGTCGGCGCCGCCGGGGGCGCCCCATCCGGTCACGGCAGGGCCGAAAAACTCCGCGTTGGCAGAGCGGAACGCCGCCTCCGCCGCCGGCAGCGCGTCATCGGCGAAGATCGCCTGCACCGGGCAGACCGACAGGCAGATGCCGCAGTCGATGCATTCCTCGGGGTGGATGTACATCATCCGCCCGCCCTCATAGATGCTGTCGACCGGGCAGACCTTCTGGCAGGCACCATCCTTCACGTCGATGCAGGCCGAGGCGATGATATGGGTCATTGCGCCCCCTCACCGCCCCTGCCAGCGCGGCGGGCGCTTCTCGCGGAAGGCGCTCACGCCCTCCTCCTGGTCCGCCGATCGCAGCGCCTCGACCAACGCCGGCAGGCGCAGCGCCTGGGCCTGGGCGGCGGTCAGGCCGGCCCCCGCCCGCACCATCTGCTTGACCGCGCGCACCGACAGCGGGGCGCAGGCCAGGATGTCGGCGACCCAGCGGTCGACCGCCGCGTCCAGCGTCTCCGGCGCCGCCACCTCGTTCACCAGGCCCAGCCGCAGCGCCTCCTCCGCGCCGATGCGGCGGCCGGTCAGCAGGAGGCCCATGGCCTGGACGTGGCTCAGCCGGCGGGGCAGCAGGGCGATGCCGCCGTCCAGCGCCAGCCGCCCGACGCGCGGCTCCGGCAGGCCGAAGCTCGCGGCGGTCGAGGCCACGACGATGTCGCAGCCCAGCACCATCTCCATGCCGCCACCCAAGGCGTGGCCGTTGACCCGGGCGATCACCGGGATGTCCAAGGTTTCGCGCAAGGCGATGCCGCCGAAGCCGCCCGGGCGCGGCGCAGCCCAGTAGTCCAGCCCGCTGACGCCCGATCCGTCCTTCATGTCGGCGCCGGTGCAGAAGGCGCGGTCGCCGGCTCCGGTCAGGACCACGGCGCGGATGGAGCGGTCGCGCTCGATTTCCTCCCAGATCCGGATCAGCTCCGCCTCCGTCGCCCGGTCGACCGCGTTCATCCGGTCGGGCCGGTCGAGGGTGACGCGGGCGATCTCGCCCTCGACCGTGAAGCGCACCGTCATGACAGCACCCCCGCCTCGCGCAGCGCCCGGATCCGCGACGCCGGGAAGCCGGCCTCGGCCAGCACCGCGTCGCCATCGGCGCCCAGCCCCGGCGGGGCGTGGCGGATGCGGAAGGCCGACGGGTCCATGGTCAGCGGGCTGCCGATCAGCGCCAGCGGGTCGCCCGGCTCATGCGACACCACGCTGCCATTGGCCTTGGTCTGCTCGTGCACCAGCGCGTCGGACAGCGTCAGCACCGGGGCGCAGAGCAGGTCCTGCTCGTCCAGCTTGGCCAGCCAGTGTTCCGTCGTATCGGTCGCGAAGCGCTCGCGGAACAGCGCCTGCAGCTCGGCCTTGTGCTTGACCTGGCCAGCGAAGTCGGCAGTGCGCGGATCGGCCGACAGATCGGGCAGGCCCAGCGCGGCGCAGATGTCGCGCAGCGGATTGGCCTTGAAGGCGCCGACCAGGACGACGGCGCCGTCGGTGGTGGGAAACGCGCCGGTCAGCGGATAGGCGCCCCAGCTGAAGTCGCGGCCGCGCTGCAGCCACATCGCCGCCTCCTGCATCTGCATGGCGAGCATGGATTCGAACAGCGACACCGAGACCTGCTGGCCGCGGCCGGTCTTCTCCCGCTGCAGCAGGGCCAGCAGGATCGCCTGCACCAGATGCATGCCGGCGGAGTAGTCGCACAGCGAGGTGGCGTAGATGGTCAGCGGCTCGTCGTCGTTGCACTTCCGCATCATCACGCCGGACAGGGCCTGGGCCAGGATGTCCTGGCCGCCCTTGTAGGCCAGCGGCCCGGCCTGGCCGAAGCCGGAGCCGAAGGCGCAGATGATGCGCGGGTTGATCTCCGCCAGCCGGGCGTAGCCGAAGCCCATCCGCTCCATCACCCCGGCGCGGAAGTTGTTCACGACGATGTCGGCGCCCCGGATCAGCTCGTAGACGACCTGCTTGCCCTCGTCCTGGCGCAGGTCCAGCGCGATCGACCGCTTGTTGCGGTTCAGGCTGCGGAACACCGGGTTGTTCGGCCCGTCCGGGTCGTCCGGGATCGAGCTGCGCGACAGGTCGCCGGCGCCCGGCCGCTCGATCTTGATCACGTCGGCGCCGTAATCGGCCAGCACCTGGGTGGCGCTGGGGCCGAGCATGACCTGGGAGAAGTCGATCACCCGGATGCCGGACAGCGGCTGAATCCCGTCGCTTTGCATGCTGCTTCCCCTATTCCGCGGCTTCCGCCACCTGCGCATTGGCCGCCGGCCGGTCGCCCGGATCGGCCCCCTGGGCCCGCAGCGTGGCCTGCAGCCGGGCGACGTCCACCCGGTCGACGCCGACGCCGGCCTGCACCGCCAGCGCCGCCGCCACGCCCGCGGCCTCGCCCATCGCCATGCAGGGCGGGATCTCGCGCGAGATGCGCTGGGCGGCGGAGGTGGCGGAGTAGTGGCGACCGGCGACCAGCAGCTGCGACACGTCGCGGGGCAGCAGCGACCGGTACGGGGTGTAGTAGTCGCGGCCGCGGGCGATGCTGTCGGCGAAGTGGCGGCGCTGGGTCACGTCCTCCTTCGACACGACGTGGACACCGTCCAGCAGGCGGCTCTGGCGCACGCCGACCTGGGGCGCCACATCGACCACGAAGGCGTTCTCGAAGCCCGGCATCTTCTCCCTTGCATAGGCGACCAGCGCGGCGATCCGGTCGCGGCCCTGGAAGTCGGCGCGGGTCAGGTCGTCGACCTTCAGCCCGTCGAAGCCGGCCATGTGCGGGCAGTTGCACCAGACCAGCCCGGCCAGCGGCGTCTTCAGCCACCATTTGTCCCAGGACCCGCCCATGATCCGCTTGGCCTCGCGGTCCAGCGCGGCGAAGGCCTCCGGCTCCTCGTATTCGAAACGCTCGGCCGCTTCGGTGTCGACGCCGCCGAGGCGGAACACGGTGGTGACGATGAAGGCACCATGGATGAAGGGCGCGCCGGCCGAGGCGGCGACGTCGAGGTCGCCGGTGGCGTCGATCACCACCGCCCCCATGATCGCCTGGCGGCCTTCCTTGCTGTCGCAGATCACGCCGGTGATGCGCCCGTCCTCGACGATGGCGCGCGAGAACCAGCTGTGCAGCCGCAGGGTGACCCCGGCCTCGCGCACCAGGTCGTTGGCGACGCGCTTGTAGCCGTCGGGGTCGAAGGCGGCGGCGTAGCAGATCGGCTGCGGCTTCATGTGGGAGTGGAAGTCGAACACGCCCCAGCGCGACCATTTCCGCCACATCGCCGGGTCCGACCGGCGATCGGCCTCCGGCGGCGCGACGCACAGGCCGATCCGCTCCATCCGATCGATCATCTCGCCGCACAGGCCGCGGACGCTGATCTCGGCGCCGTTGCTCATGTCGTCCAGCACCAGGACCATGCCGCCCGAGGCGAGGCCGCCGAGATAGGCGTAGCGTTCGAGCAGGATCACCGACAGGCCGTTGCGGGCAGCAGCGACGGCGGCGGAGATGCCGGCCGGCCCGCCGCCGACGACGACGAGGTCGGCGCGCGCCGCGACCGGGATCCGGCCTTCGGGTTCGACAATGGTGTCAGAGGACGTGGCCATGCTCGCGGGCTCCGGAATGAGGTCGGGAGGTGGGACCGCGCGTCAGGCGGCGTGGACGTTCCATTTCAGGAAGCGGTGCTCGGCCCAGCTGATCACGCCGAAGAAGGTGGCCGAGAACACCGAGCCGACGACGATGGTGGCGTAGAGCAGCGGCGAGTCGAAGTTGTAGGTCGCCTGGATGATCAGTGCGCCGATGCCCTTGGTGGCGCCGATCCATTCGCCGACGATGGCGCCGATCACCGCGGTCGACGCCGCGATCTTCAGCGCCGAGAACAGGTAGGGCAGCGCATTCTTCAGGCGCAGCTTGACGAACACCTCGCGCGGCGAGGCCGACAGGATGCGCATCAGCTCCAGCTGCTGCGGGCTGACGTCGCGCAGGCCGCGGGTCATGTTGACCAGGGTCGGGAAGAAGCAGATCAGCGCCGCGATGGCGATCTTCGGCTCCATGCCGTTGCCCAGCAGCAGCACCAGGATCGGCGCCTTGGCCACCACCGGGATGGTGTTGACCATCACCGCGACCGGGAAGAACGCTTCCTCCAGCGTCCGCTTCCAGACGAAGGCGACCGCGATCAGGATCGCCGCGGCGTTGCCCAGCAGGAAGCCCAGCACCGCCTCGATCGCGGTCGGCGCCAGATTCGACAGCAGCATGCCGGATTTGGCGACCAGCACCTTGGCGACGGCGCTGGGCGCCGGGGCGATGAAGGGCTTGATGCCGAACAGCGGCACCGCGATCTCCCACAGCACCAGGATCGCGGCCACGGCCAGGACCGGCAGCAGGCGGCGGCGCCAGGCCAGGAAGCGCTGCGTGCCGGCGAAGGCGGCCTGGGCCTCGGCATCCTCGGCGAAGGCGCCGGCCATGGGCAAGGTGTCGGTGGCGGGCGCGACCATCAGCAGGCCTCCAGCACGCGCCGCAGCCGGGCGGCGAGGTCGACGAACTCCCGGGTCTCGCGCACCAGGATGCGGCGCGGCGACGGCAGGTCGACCGGCACCAGCTCGCGCACCCGGCCGGGCCGGGCGGCCAGCAGCAGCACCTCCTGCCCCAGGAAGGCAGCCTCGTAGATCGAATGGGTGACGAACAGGATGGTCGTGCCCGTCTCCTCCCACACCCGCAGCAGCTCCTCGTTCAACCGGTCGCGGGTGATCTCGTCGAGCGCGCCGAAGGGCTCGTCCATCAGCAGCAGCTTCGGGTCGTTGGCCAGCGCCCGGGCGATCGAGACGCGCTGGCGCATGCCGCCCGACAGCTCGTGCGGGAAGGCGTTCTCCCAGCCGCCGAGGCCGACCAGGTCCAAGAGCTCGCGCGGGCTGCGCTTGCCAGGGCGGGCGCGGCCGACCTCGAGCGGCAGCTCGACATTCTGCAGCGCCGTGCGCCAGGGCAAGAGGGCCGCATCCTGGAACACGAAGCCGATATCGCGCCGCTCGCGCGCCGCCGAGGCGCTGCCGCCGAGCACGCGGACGGCGCCGCTGGTCGGCGGGATCAGGTCGGCCACCACCCGCAACAGGGTGGACTTGCCGCAGCCGGACGGGCCCAGCAGGGTGACGAAGCCGCCGGGCCGGACCGTCAGGTCGATGCCCTCCAGCGCGGTCACGGTGCCGCGTTCGGTGGTGAAGCGGACCGTCACCCGGTCCAGGCGGATGGCGGGCTCCGCGGCCGGGGCGGCGGCGGGCGGCTCGATGCGGACTGCGCGGTCCAGGGCGATGGCGGGCATGGGCGCGCTTCCCCTCAGCCGATCTTCGGACGGTTGCCGCGGGTGGCGTCCAGCACTGCGGTGGTCATCACCGCGTCGATCGGCGGCGTGCCGGCGGAGAACTGGTCGAGCCCGGCATAGAGGTCGATCTGCTCCTGCCACACCGCGGGATCGAAGCAGCCCCAGCCATCCTGTTTGGTCTTCTCGGTGAAGACGTAGTCGAGCAGGGTCTTGCAGGCCGCCAGCTCGTCCTCGCGCACCGCGTCCGGATATTCCTGCAGGAACAGGTCGACCGCCTGCTCCGGCTTCTCCCGCGCATATTGCCAGCCGCGGCCGGCGGCGCGCAGGAAGCCGGCCAGCAGGTCGCCCTGGCTTTCGATGGTCTCGGCCGTGGCGTAGTAGGGCATGGCGTAGAGCCGCACGCCCTGGTCCCACAGCCGCATGGTGATCATGTCGGGGCCCAGCACCTTCAGCGCGGTGCGGTTGGTCTCCCACCCCGTGATGCAGTCGACCTGACCGGTCAAGAGCGGCGACATGTCGGCGCCGATCACCACGACCTCGACGTCGCTTTCGGCGATGCCGTGCTTGCGCAGCAGGGCCGACAGCAGGATCCGGCCGGTGGCCTGCACCCCGACCTTCTTTCCGACCATGTCCTGCGCCGAGCGGACCGGCGCCGCCGGCAGCGAGAAGTAGCTGTAGGGGTGCTGCTGCGCGCCGACGGCGAAGCATTTCACCGGGATGCCCTGCGACGCCGCCAGCAGCAGCGAGGGGCTGGAGGAGACCTGGCCGATCTCGAACCGGCCGGAGGCGACGATGGCGACGCCGTCGATGCTGGGCCCGCCCGGCTGGATCGCGAAGTCGATCTTCTCCTCGTCGAAATAGCCGAGGCGCTTGGCCACGATCTCGCCCAGCTGGTTGTCATTCGCCAGCCAGCCGAGCTGCATGTTGATGTGTCGGGTGCCGGAGGCGGCCCGGGCCAAACGGGGAATCACCGTGGGGCAGGCCAGCCCGCCGGCCAGCGCCAGACCGGTCCTGAGCACATCTCGCCGGCTGGCGGAGAGCGTCGTCGCCATGAAGCCATCTCCTCTTTGGGGTCGCAATGGACCCGGAGCTTCCCTGCCGATGCGGCTCTTGGCGGTGTCGCTCGTCGTGGCTTCCTGGGGCGACCGGTCCGCGCTCGGATCCACAACTTTATGGGTGCTTCGGCGCGCTTCGGAAGAATAGAATTTCGCGCGAGGTGATGCCTTTTCGGCATCACCCAAGGACGGGCTTCAGGGGGCGACCGGCATGCATGCGGTGGTGCTGCGCTATCTCGACCATGTCGCGCGGCTGGGCTCGATCCGCCGGGCGGCGGAGGCGCTGAACGTCGCCTCCTCCGCCGTCAACCGGCAGATCCTGAAGCTGGAGGCGGAAATGGGCGCGGCGCTGTTCGAGCGGCGCGGCAACGGCGTCCGCCTGACGCCGGCCGGCGAGCACCTGCTGCGCCACGCCCGGCACACGCTGGCGGAGTGGCAGCGCACCTGCAACGACATCGCTGCCCTGTCCGGCGACCTGCACGGCGAGGTGCGGGTGGTGGCGATCCCGTCGCTGCTGGTTCGGGTGGTGCCGCGGGCGATCGAGGCGGTGGCCATGCAGCACCCGCACATCTCCTTCCGCGTCATCGACGCCGACCCGGCCGAGCATGTCGAGGAGATGCGCGCCGGCCGGCCCGACCTGGCGCTGCTGTTCATCGACCGGCGCCAGCGCAGCTACGAGCTGACGGCCCGGCTGCGCACCGCGCTGGGCGCGATCATGCGGCCGGACCATCCGCTGGCCTCGGCCGAGGGCGTCACCCTGACGCAATGCGCCGACTATCCGGTGGTGATGCTGAACGACCCCTGGCTGCTCGACGCGGTGTCGGAGAGCGAGTTCATCCACAGCGGCGCCCAGTTCACCGCCCGCATCCTGTCGAATTCGCTGACCGTGATGAAGGCGGCGATGCGTTCCGGCCTCGGCATCGGCTTCTTCACCCCGACCGGCTTCGTCGACGAGATCCGAAGCGGCGAGCTGGTCTGCGTGCCGCTGATGGAGCCGGGGCTGGCGGGCAGCGAGATCGGACTGTTCGTCCACCGGGACCGGGCGGCGGCCCCGCACATTCAGGTGCTGGCCGAAGAACTGGGCCGGCAATTCCAGAGCCTGGCAGAGGACATCGCCGATATGGGCCGATCAGCGGGCGAGGGTCGCCTCGGACAATATTAAATCCCTTGTCGGGTTCAGAGCTGCTGCTCCGCTTCGGCAATGGGCTGGAGGGCGCCAGAAGCGGACGCCGCAAGGCGGTCGTGGCCATTGCCGGCTTTCCGGCGAGCGGCTTAAGCTCGCCGTGCGACGCAGGATCTGAGTGGAAATGGGTGTCAGAAACTATCTGGTCGAAGGCGTTTCCGGCACAGGCAAGACCTCAGTCTGCGACGAGCTGCGACGGCGCGGCTACCATGCGATCAACGGCGACAGGGAGTTGTCGTATCAGGGCGATCCGAAAACCGGTGAACCGGTGGATGGCTTTGCGCACGAGCATCACATCTGGGACGTCGACAAGGTCAGAGCCCTGGTTGCCGACGAGACCAATGCGATGTCCTTCTTCTGTGGCGGGTCCAGAAATTTCCCCCGCTTCATCCATCTGTTTGACGGGGTCTTTGTGCTCGACGTCGATCTCGACACGTTGAACCGGCGGCTTGCCTCGAGACCGGAAAACGAGTGGGGCGGACGCTGGATCGAACGGGACCTTGTCGCGCGATTGCATGCCACGAAAGAAGACATTCCGAAGAGTGGCATCATCATCGACGCCACTGCACCGATCCCGCGCGTCGTCGACGAGATCCTGAGCAAATGCAGGTAGGAGCCGAATGCAGTCAGCCGGCCAAAGATCCGACAGGTCGGGATAAGTGACGCGCCCTGCCCCCTCCCGCGAGGGGAGGGGGACTAAAAAGAGGTGACGGCAATTCCGAAAAGGTCTCGCCTGGCGGGAGAGGCGCCGCAAACCGCGGCGAGGGGGCTACTCCGCGCTGGCGGCCAGGGCCTGGGTCAGGTCGGCGACCAGGTCCTCGACATGCTCGATGCCGATCGAGACGCGGATGGTGGCGTCGGAGATGCCGATCCGCTCCCGCGTCTCCTTCGGCACGCCGGAATGCACCGTGGTCGCCGGGTGGCAGACCAGCGATTCGGTGCCGCCGAGGCTGACCGCGAGCTTGAAGATCCTGAGCGCGTTGAGGAAGCGGAAGGCCTCGGCCTCGCCGCCCTTGATGTCGAAGGAGAAGGTGGTGCCGGCGCCGGTGCATTGCCGGTCGAGCACCGCCCGTTCCGGGCTGCCCTCGGGCAGCAGCGCCGGGTAGTAGACCCGGGCGACCTGCGGATGCTCGGCCAGGAACCGGGTCACGGTCTCGGCGTTGCGGCAGGCCGCGGTCATGCGCAGCGACAGCGTCTCCAGCGACCGAGCGATCATCCAGGCCGAATGCGGGTCGAGCTGGGTGCCGATGGCGCCGCGCAGCAGCTTGACCTGCCTGACCTGGTCGCGCCGGCCCAGGACCGCGCCGGCCACCAGGTCGCTGTGGCCGCCGACGTATTTGGTCAGGGAATAGACCACGATATCGGTGCCGTGCCGGATCGGCTTCTGGAAGATCGGGCCCAGCAGGGTGTTGTCGCAGACCACCACCGGGGTGTGGCCCTGCTTCGCCCCGATCTCGTCGGCCACGGCGCGCACCAGCTCGAGATCGACCAGGGTGTTGAGCGGGTTCGACGGCGTCTCGACCAGGATCACCGAGACCCGGCCCTTGGCCGTCGCCTCGTCGGCCGCGGCCCGGATCACGGCGCCGTCGACGCCGTCGGCGAAGCCGACCGAGGCGATCTGGAACGGCGCCAGGGTGCGCGCGATCAGCGTCTCGGTGCCGCCATACAGCGGCTGGCTGTGCAGGATCACGTCGCCCGGCCGGGCGAAGGCCAGCAGCGTGGTCGCGATCG
The DNA here is from genome assembly GCF_042743185.1 of Inquilinus sp. NPDC058860. Classification (NCBI taxonomy): domain Bacteria; kingdom Pseudomonadati; phylum Pseudomonadota; class Alphaproteobacteria; order Rhodospirillales; family Rhodospirillaceae; genus Inquilinus; species Inquilinus sp. NPDC058860. Next base: position 79,306 of record NZ_JBHYMS010000009.1, read on the forward strand.
CCGACATGCCGCTGGAGAAGATGCCCGCCGCCTCGGCGCCCTCGTAGATCGCCAGGCGGTCCTCGACGATCTCGCTGTTGGGGTGGTTGAAGCGGGTGTAGACCAGCCCGGCGTCGACGCCCGGCTTCGGCTCGCGCCGGCCGGCGGTGTAGTCGAAGAAGTCGCGCCCGTCCTCCGCCGACTTGAAGACGAAGGTCGAGGTCAGGAACACCGGCTGCTTGACCGCGCCCTCGGACAGGGTCGGGTCGTAGCCGTAGCCGAGCATCAGCGTCTCGGGGTGCAGCTTGTGGTTGCCGATGCGGTCCTTGCGGTAGCCCGATCCGGCCATGGGGAGTCTCCTGGGAAAGTGTTGGCGCGGAGACTACCCCGGATCGCAGTTCCGCAACCATGGCTCAGTGGTCGTAGCCCTCGCCGGCCTTCACCTTGCCGCGGAACACCCAGTAGGCATAGGTGGTGTAGACTAGGATCAGCGGGATCAGGAAGGCGACGCCGATCAGCAGGAACAGCTGCGACGAGGCCGGCGCGGCGACGTCCCAGATGGTCAGGTCCGGCGGCACCACCTTGGGCCACAGGCTGATCGCCAGGCCGGTGTAGCCGAGCACGAACAGCGCCATGGTGTAGAGGAACGGCCCGTAATCCGAGCCGCGCTGCAGCGACAGCCACAGCCGCCAGGCGAACAGCACCACCAGGATCGGCACCGGCGCGAAATACGCGATGTTCGGCCAGGTGAACCAGCGGTCGGCGATCGCCCGGTCCAGGAACGGCACCCAGAGGCTGACCACCGCCATGAAGAACAGCACGCCGAGCAGCAGGCGGAGGGTGGCGTCCCGCGCCCAGCCCTGCAGCGGCCCTTCCGTCTTCATCACTAGCCAGGCGGCGCCGAGCAGGCCGTAGCCGAGCACCAGGGCGATTCCGGTCATCAGGCTGAAGGGCGAGACCCAGTGGAACGCCCCGCCGGTGTAGTGGCCGCCCGAGAGCGGGAAGCCCTGGACGAAGGTGCCCAGCACCACGCCCTGGAAGAAGGTGGCGAGCAGGCTGCCGCCGGCGAAGGCCACGGTCCACAGCCATTTGCTGGTGTGCGCCTTGAACCGGAACTCGAAGGCGACGCCGCGGAAGATCAGCCCCATCACCATGAAGGTGATCGGCAGGTACAGCGCCGGCAGGATGATCGAGAAGGCCACGGGGAACACCGCCAGGAGGACGACGCCGCCCAGTACCAGCCAGGTCTCGTTGCCGTCCCAGATCGGCGCGACCGAGCTCATCATCAGGTCGCGGTCCTCCTCGGTGCGGGCCCAGGGGAAGAGGATCCCGACGCCGAGGTCGAACCCGTCCATCAGCACATACATGAACACCCCGGCGGCGGCGATCGCGGCCCAGATCAGGGGCAGGACGGTCGAGATCGTCCAGACTTCCGGCGTCATGGCTTCACTCCCGGGATTCGAAGGAGGCGTCGGGCAGGGAGAACGGCCGCGCCGGAGTCTTGAAGGTCTCCTCGCGGTCGGATTCGGGGGCTTCCGGCCCGATCCGCACCAGCTTGACGATGTAGTAGACGGCGGAGCCGAGCAGGATGGCGTAGACCAGGACGAACAGGGCCAGCGACAGCAGCACGCTGCCGCCGCCGACCGGGGACAGCGCGTCGGCGGTGCGCAGGATGCCCTGCACCACCCAGGGCTGGCGGCCGATCTCGGTGGTGAACCAGCCGGCGATCACGGCGACGAAGCCGGAGGGCAGCATCGCCACCATGAAGCGCTGGAACCAGCGGCTGTCGTAGAGCCGGCCGGTCGCCCGCAGCCACAGGCCGAGCAGGCCGGCGCCGAGCATCAGGAAGCCCAAGCCCACCATGATCCGGAAGGTCCAGAACACGATCGCGACCGGCGGCCGGTCCGCGGCCGGGAAGTCCTTCAGCCCCTGCACCGTGCCGTCCCAGCTGTGGGTCAGGATCAGCGATCCGAGATGCGGGATCTCGAGCACGAAGTCGTTCTTCTCGCCGCCCTGGTCGGGCCAGGCGAACAGGATCAGCGGCACGTCCGAGCCGGTCTCCCAATGCGCCTCGATCGCCGCCAGCTTGACCGGCTGGCGCTCGCGCACCTCCAGCCCCGCCTGGTCGCCGATGAAGATCTGCAGCGGCGCCAGCACCGCGATCAGCCACAGCGCCATCGAGAAGGCCTGGCGCGATTCCAGCACGCTGCGGCCGCGCAGCAGGTACCAGGCCGAGACGCCGGCGATGACGAAGGCGGTGGTCAGATAGGCCGCCACCACGGTGTGCAGGAAGCGCACCGGGAAGGACGGGTTGAACACGATCGCCAGCCAGTCGGCCGGGACCAGGGCGCCGTCCACCACCTCGAACCCCGCCGGAGTGTGCAGGAAGGAGTTGGCCGACAGGATCCAGAAGGCGGAGATGGCGGTGCCGACCGCCACCGCGGCGGTGGCGCCGAAATGGACGATGCGCGGGACCTTGTCCCAGCCGAACAGCATGATGCCGAGGAAGCCGGCCTCGAGGAAGAAGGCGGTCACCACCTCGTAGCCCAGCAGCGGCCCGAGGATGCTGCCCCCGGCCCGGGTCAGGCCGGCCCAGTTCGTGCCGAACTGGTAGGTCATGACGATGCCGGTGACGACGCCGACGCCGAAGGAGACCGCGAAGATCTTGATCCAGAACTTGTAGAGCGTCCGGTATTCCGCCCGTCCCGTCCTCAGATACAGCCCTTCCAGCACCGCCAGCCAGCTGGCGATGCCGATGGTGAAGGCCGGGAACAGGAAGTGGAACGAGACGACGAAGGCGAATTGGAACCGGGAGAGGAGGACCGGATCGAGATCCATGACAATTCTCCTTCGGCGACCGACTGGCTCCGGTCGCCTTATTTCTTGGCTCGGAAAGAATATGCCACGATTCCACCGATCGCCCACGAACTTCCCGACGTGCTATAAGGCCCCAGCCGGGCGACGCGTCGCAGCGCAGCGAAGCGGCTGGCCGTGCTAGGGCTGTTCCTTCCCCCGGGACGGAGGGCTATGCTCGCGCCATGAGCTTCACCGACGCCCAGATCAAGCGCTATGCGCGCCACATCCTGCTGCCCGAGGTCGGCGGCAAGGGTCAGGAGAAGCTGCTGGCCGCCCGGGTGCTGGTGATCGGCGCCGGCGGCCTCGGCTCGCCCCTGCTGCTCTATCTCGCCGCCGCCGGCATCGGCACGATCGGCATCTGCGACGACGACCTGGTCGAGCTGTCCAACCTGCAGCGCCAGGTGGTGCACGACACCACCACGCTGGGCCAGCTGAAGGTCGACAGCGCCATCGCCCGGCTGCGGACGCTGAACCCGGAGGTCAGGGTCGAGCGCTTCGCCGACCGGCTGACCGCGGCGACGGCGCTGGAGCGGGTCGCCGCCTTCGACATCACGGTCGACGGCAGCGACAACTTCGCCACCCGCTACCTGCTGAACGACGCCTGCTTCCTGGCGCAACGGCCGCTGGTCTCGGCCGCGATGCTGCGCTTCGAGGCGCAGCTGTCGACCTTCAAGGCGCATCTCGGCGCGCCGCACCCCTGCTATCGCTGCCTGTTCCCGGCGCCGCCCGACCCGGGCACGGTGCCCAGCTGCTCCGAGGCCGGGGTGTTCGGCGCCCTGCCGGGCGTGCTGGGGTCGATGCAGGCGATCGAGACGATCAAGGAGATCCTGGGCATCGGCGAGGGCCTGTCCGGCCGCCTGCTGCTGTACGACGCGCTGGAGGCGCGGCTGCGCGAGATCGCCCTGCCGCGCGACCCGGACTGCCCGGTCTGCGGCGACCATCCGACGCTGACCGACCTGTCGCATCACCATGGCTGACGCGGGCATCGGCGCGCTGTCGATCGTGGTGTTCGACGGCCGCTTCGACCGGGTGCACTACGCCCTGGTCCTGGCCAGCGCCGCCGCCGCGACCAACCGCCCGGCGACGCTGTTCTTCACCGGCCGGGCGCTGCGGGCCCTGCTGCCCGAGGGCTGGCGCCGGCTGGACGGCGACGCCGAGGCGCAGGAGGCGGAGCTCGCCGCCCGGCGGGTGGCGACCTTCGCCGAACTCATGGACGCCTGCCGGGCGCTGGGCGTCCGCTTCATCGCCTGCGAGATGGGGCTGCGCGCGTTCGGCCTCGCCGCCGTCGACCTGGCGGTGCCGGCCGAGATCGCCGGCGTCGTCACCCTGCTGGCCGAATCGCCGCGCGACGGCCAGCTGCTGTTCATCTGACCCGGCCCGGCCGAGAGATCGGTCTCTCAGGACACCGGCACGCGGAACATGAAGGACGGTGCCGAGGTCAGCCGGTCGCTGCGGCTGCCGGACGGGCCGTTGGTCGAGAGCTCCACCGACCGGGAGTCGCCGGTGAGCGGCCCGGCGAAGACGAAGTTGGCGGCCGCCCGGGATCGCGGCGCCACCTGCACCTCCGGATTGCCGGCCGGCGGCACGAAGGGATGGCTGCGGCCCCTGTCGTCCACCAGCACCAGGCCGCCGGCGCGATTGAGCGATACGGGCCGGTCGGACAGGTTGGTGATGCTGGCGGAGACGATGACGCTGTCGGCCCGGTAGGTGATGCCGGTCAGCATCATCGAAACGCCGCTCGGGTGCGCCTGCTGCTGCTCGAGCGCGACGGTGCGGCCGGCGTCCTGGCCGCCCGGTGCGGCCGGAACCGCAGCGGATACCCCGGGCGCCGCCGGCGCGGGGGGCGCCGGCGCCATCACCGGCCGTTCCGGCCGCGACGGCACGCCCGGCTTGACCAACGGCTGGGACGGGGTGGGGCTCGACGGGGCCCGGCCGGGCGGCGGCTGCAACGGGTCCAACGGGACCTGGGCCCGGGCCGCCGTCGCGGCCGCCATCACGGCAAGCGCGATCAAAATCGGCCGAAATTTCATCAAAATCCTCCCGACCACGTTGCTTGTTCAACCCGCGGTCCGGCCCGCTGTTCCCGCCCGGAAGCGCCGCGAAGTCGCTTTGCGCATCTCAAAAGAATGATACCGTGAAGGAGATTCGGCGCGAGCCGCGCGGAAGACTGCACAGATGCCCCTTGATCAGAGCCGAAGGAGACAGGCCAATCATGTCGGGATCCTGGACAGCCTGGCGGCGCCGTGCGCCGGCCGCCTTCGGCCTCCTCCTTCTCGCCGGCTGCAACGAAGCCTCGGACCAGCAGGCCCAGGCGCCGCAGATGCCGCCCCCGGCCGTCGGCGTCGTCACCGCCGCCAAGCGGCCGGTGGCCGAGGGCGTCACCTTCGTCGGCCGGGTCCAGGCGGTGAACAAGGTCGACCTGGTGGCCCGGGTCGAAGGCTTCCTGCAGCAGCGCAACTACACCGAGGGCCAGGAGGTGAAGGCCGGCGACCCGCTGTTCGTGCTGGAGAAGGACACCTACCAGGCGGCGGTCGACCAGGCCCAGGCCAACCTCGCCAGCGCCCAGGCCACCGCCGACAACGCCAAGCTGCAGACCGACCGGGCCCGCGAGCTGATCAAGAACCAGAACGTCGCCCAGTCCACGCTGGACGACCGGATCGCGGCGGAGAAGTCGGCGGTGGCGTCGGTGCAGCAGTACCAGGCGGCGCTGGAGCAGGCGCAGATCAATCTCGGCTACACCGAGATCAAGGCGCCGTTCGACGGCCGCGTCGGCATCTCCACCTTCAGCGTCGGCGCGCTGGTCGGGCCCTCGAGCGGCGCGCTGGCGACCATCGTCAGCCAGGACCCGATCTACGTCGTGTTCCCGGTCAGCGACCGCTTCATCCTGGACGTGCAGCAGCAGACCGGCGCCGGCAGGGTCGAGCCGCAGGATGTGGTGGTGCGCCTGACCCTGGCCAACGGCTCGCAATATCCGCAGACCGGCAAGATCGACTTCACCGACGTCAAGGTCGACCAGAACACCGACACGCTGACGGTGCGGGCGCAGTTCCCGAACCCGGACCGCACCCTGACCGACGGGCAGTACGCCCGGGTGACGGCGGAGCGGAAGAACCCGGTCGAGGCGCTGGTGATCCCGCAGCGCGCGATCCTGACCGACCAGACCGGCAGCTACGTGCTGGTGGTCGGCGACGGCAACAGGGCGGCGGCCAAGCACATCACCACCGGCGCCAACCAGGGCGCCGACGTGGTGGTGCAGCAGGGGCTGAACGACGGCGACGCGGTCATCGTCGACGGCATCCAGAAGGTGCGCCCCGGGCAGGAGGTGAACCCCGCCCCGGTGGCGCCCGAAGCGACGCCCGGCCAGCCGGCCAAGCCGGCGGGGAACTGACCCGATGCTGTCCTCGATCTTCGTCGATCGCCCGCGCTTCGCGATCGTCATCGCGATCGTCATCACCCTGGCCGGGCTGATCGCGATCCGCAGCATCCCGATCGCCCAGTTCCCCGACATCGTGCCGCCGCAGGTCTCGGTCAGCGGCGCCTATCCCGGCGCCAACGCCGCGACCGTGGAATCGACGGTGGCACAGCCGATCGAGGCCCAGGTCAACGGCGTCGACAACATGCTGTACATGTCGTCGACCAGCGGCAGCGACGGCTCCTACTCCCTGACCGTCAGCTTCGCCGTCGGCACCGACCCGGACATCAACACCGTCAACGTCCAGAACCGCGTGGCGCTGGCCGAGCCGAAGCTGCCGAGCGAGGTGACGGCCCAGGGCCTGACGGTGAAGAAGCAGTCCTCGGCGATCCTGCAGCTCGTCACCCTCTATTCGCCGGACAAGAGCCAGGACACGCTGTTCCTGAACAACTACGCGATCATCAACGTGCTGGATGCGCTGGGCCGCGTACCCGGCGTCGGCCAGGCCTCGCTGTTCGGCAGCGAGAACTACGCGATGCGGATCTGGTACAGCACCGATCAGCTGACCAGCTTCGGCCTGACCCCGAACGACATCGTCACCGCGGTGCAGAGCCAGAACGTGCAGGCCGCGGTCGGCCGCCTGGGCGCCCAGCCGATGCCGGACGACCAGCAGATCCAGGTGACGCTGCAGACGCTGGGCCGGCTGACCGACGTCAAGCAGTTCGAGAACATCATCCTGCGCGCCAACCCGGACGGGTCGGTGGTGCGGCTGAAGGACGTGGCGCGGCTGGAGCTGAACGCCCAGTCCTACGACACCACCGGCCGGCTGAACGGCGCCCCGGCCGCGGTGATCGGCATCTTCCAGTCGCCCGGCTCGAACGCCGTCGCCGCCGCCGCCGGCGTGCGGGCGGAGATGGAGAAGCTGAAGGCGCGCTTCCCGGCCGGGGTCGACTACAAGATCACCTACGACACCACGGTCTTCGTCAGCGAGACCATCAGCGAGGTGATCAAGACCCTGCTCGAGGCCTTCGTGCTGGTCGCGATCGTGGTGTTCGTCTTCCTCGGCAACCTGCGCGCCACGCTGATCCCGATCATCGCCGTGCCGGTGTCGCTGGTCGGCACCTTCGCCGTGCTGCTGGTCTTCGGCTTCTCCGCCAACACCATCTCGATGTTCGCCATGATCCTGGCGATCGGCATCGTCGTCGACGACGCCATCGTCGTGGTCGAGAACGTCGAGCGGGTGATGGCCGAGACCGGGCTGCCGGCCAAGGAGGCGACCAAGCAGGCGATGCGCGAGATCACGGCGCCGATCATCGCCATCACCCTGGTGCTGCTGTCGGTGTTCGTGCCGGTCGGCTTCATTCCCGGCATCACCGGCGCGCTCTATTCGCAGTTCGCCGTCACCGTCTCGGTGGCGATGCTGATCTCGGCGCTGAACGCCCTGACGCTGAGCCCGGCGCTGTGCGGGGTGTTCCTGAAGCAGCACCAGCACGGCCACCGCCCCGGCCTGTACGGACGGATCATGGGCCGCGTCTCCGGCGGCATCGACAAGGTGCGCGACGGCTATGCCTGGGTGGTGGCCCGGCTGGTCCGGGTCGCGCTGCTGTCGATCGCACTGGTCGCCGCTTTCGGCGGGCTGGCCTGGCTGCTCAATTCCGCCACCCCGACCGGCTTCCTGCCCGACGAGGACCAGGGGCTGTTCTTCGTCGAGATGAAGCTGCCGGCGGCGGCCGCCGTCGGCCGCACCACCCAGGTGGTCGAGCAGGTCGAGGGGCTGGTGCGCGACATCCCCGGCGTCGCCGACATCACCGGCGTGGTCGGCCGCAGCTTCATCGACGGGCTGGCCGAGCCGAACGCCGCCTTCCTTGTGGTGGCGCTGAAGCCGTTCGACGAGCGGGTCAGGGAAGGGATCACCGTGTTCGACGTGATCCGCCAGGTGGCGATCCGCACCGCCGGCGTCCGCGACGCGCTGGTCATCCCCCTGAACCTGCCGCCGATCATCGGCCTCGGCACCGCCGGGGGCTTCCAGTATCAGCTCGAGGATTTCGAGGGCAAAAGCCCGAACGAGCTGGCGGCGGTGGCGCAGGGGCTGGTGGTCGCCGCCAACCAGACGCCGGGCCTGACCCAGGTCTTCACCTCCTTCAACGCCAACACGCCGCAGATCTTCCTGAACCTGGACCGCGAGAAGGCGCAGACGCTGGGCGTCGCCGTCAGCAGCATCTTCAATGCGCTGCAGGCGACGCTGGGCGGCTTCTACATCAACGACTTCAACCTGTTCGGCCGCACTTGGCAGGTGATCGCCCAGGGCGAGGCCAACGACCGCCGCACGGTCGACGACATCTACCGGATCTATGTCCGCTCCGCCTCCGGCCAGATGGTGCCGATGCGGTCGCTGGTCGACGCCGAGCAGCAGCTGGGGCCGCTGTTCATCACCCGCTACAACAACTACCGCTCGGTCAGCATCCTCGGCAGCGCCGCGCCGGGGGTCAGCTCGGGCCAGTCGCTGGCGGCGATGACGCAGGCGTCGAACGCCACCCTGCCGCCCGGCTACGGCTTCGAATGGACCGGCACCGCGCTGCAGGAGCTGCAGGCCGCCGGCCAGACCGGCTTCATCCTCGGCCTCGCGGTGCTGTTCGCCTATCTGTTCCTGGTGGCGCTGTACGAGAGCTGGTCGATCCCGGTCGGCGTGCTGCTGTCGGTCACGGTCGGCATCGTCGGCGGCCTGGCGGCGCTGTGGATCGCCGGCCTGTCGAACGACGTCTACGCCCAGATCGGCATCGTCGTGCTGATCGCCCTGGCCAGCAAGAACGGCATCCTGATCGTCGAGTTCGCCAAGGCCAAGCGCGAGGAGGGGTCGTCGATCGCCGACGCCGCGATCGAGGGCGCCCGGCTGCGCTTCCGGCCGGTGATGATGACCAGCTTCGCCTTCATCCTGGGCTTGGTGCCGCTGGTGACGGCGGCGGGCGCGGCCGCGGCCAGCCGGCGCGGCGTCGGCACCTCGGTGTTCGGCGGCATGATCGCGGCCTCGGCGATCGGCATCTTCCTGATCCCGATGCTCTACGTCACCCTGCAGCATGTCCGCGAATGGGTGCACGAGAAGCTGCTGGGCGGCTCGATCGCGCCGAAGCCGCGGGCCGAGGCGCCGGGCACGCCGGCCGAGTGAAACAGGGCGGCTCCTGCGAGAGCCGCCCTTCACTCGCTAATGCACCCAGCGGCCGCGGTCGCGGTACCAGGGCCGGCCGCGGTAGTAGTTGTCCCAGTAGGGGCCGGCGTCGAATCGGATCACCGGCACGCCGATCACCGGGGCGGCCTCGACGATGACCCGGCGGCGGTGCTGGACATCCGCCGCCAGGAAGCGGCCGTCGGTCCAGCCGCGGTCGGGACCGACACCGATGTCGCACCAGGCCCAGCCGTCAATGCAGCCGAAGATCTGCACCGGCACGCCCGGCCGCAGCCGCGCCACCATCGGATAGTCGGCCCCCGGCCCGGCGCGCAGCCGGACCGCCCCGGTGGTGTAGCCCGGCGCGGCATCGGCCGCCGTCGCCGCCAGGGCCGTCATCGCCAGCCCGGCCATCGCGGCCAAAGCGAGCTTCCATCTCATCATGCGAACTCCAGGGACGAGAATCCCCCTTCGTCCGCTTCAACGCGGCCGGGCCGGAATCCGGTCGCCTGATCAGCTGGGCGCGGCGCCTTGCCTCACCCCGCCCGACGGGCGGCGTCGAGGGCGCGGGACAGGTCGCGCTCCAGGTCCTCGATGCCCTCGAGCCCGACCGACAGCCGCACCAGCCCTTCGGTGATGCCCATGGCGGCACGGTCCGCCGCCTCCATCGCCCGGTGGGTGGTGGTGGTCGGGTGGGTGGCGAGCGATTTGGTGTCGCCGAGATTGTTCGAGATGTCGACCAGCCGCAGCGCATCGAGGAAGGCGAAAGCCGCCGCCTTGCTGCCGAGGTCGAAGGCGACCAGCGTGCCGCCGTTCTTCATCTGCCGCTTCGCCAGCGCGTGATGCGGATGGCTTTCCAGCCAGGGGTAGCGCACCGATTTCGCCGCCGGATGCGCCTCGACCAGCTGCGCCAGGCGGTGGGCGCCGGCGACCTGGCGCTCGACGCGCAGGCCGAGCGTCTCCAGCCCCTTCACCAGCACCCAGGCGTTGAAGGGCGACAGCGCCGGGCCGGTGTGCCGGTAATAGGGCAGGAAATCGTCGGTCAGGAACTTCCTGTCGGCCAGCACGGCGCCGCCCAGCACCCGGCCCTGGCCGTCGATGTGCTTGGTGGCGGAGTAGATCACCACGTCGGCGCCGAGTTCGAGCGGCTTCTGGCCCAAGGGCGTGGCGAAGACGTTGTCGATGAACACCTTGGCGCCGGCGGCATGGGCGATCCTGGCCACCGCGGCGACGTCGACCAAGTCGAGCGTCGGATTGGCCGGCGTCTCCAGGAACACCGCCCGGGTGTTCGGCCGCATCGCCGCCTCCCAGGCCGCGAGGTCGGCGCCGTCGACGAAGGTGGTGGTGATGCCGTAGCGCGGCAGGATGGTGCCGAGGATGACGAAGCAGGAGCCGAACAGCGCCCGGCTGGCCACGACATGGTCGCCGCCGCGCAGGTGGCAGAACAGGGCGGTGAACACCGCCGACATGCCGCTGGCGGTGACGTGGCAGCCCTCCGCCCCTTCCAGCAGGGCCAGGCGCTGCTCCAGCACCTCCAAGGTCGGGTTGCCGTAGCGGGAATAGACGAAGCCGGGATCGTCGCCGGTGAAGCGCGCCTCGGCCGCCGCCGCGCTGTCATAGACGAAGCCCGAGGTCAGGAAGATCGCCTCGGAGGTCTCGCCGTACGGCGTTCGTCGGACGCCGCCGCGGACCAGCGCGGTCTCGGGGCCGAATTCGTCTTCGCTGGGGGCTTCGTCTCGATCCATCTCACCGACTCCTCGATCCGACCGGGAGGCGGTGCGTGCGGGACCTGCGCGCATCCGACCTTTTAGCGGAGATTAACGTGGCCGCAAGCCGGTCGGCTCAAATCACCACGGGGCCGCCCGGAAGGACGACGGTCCAAGACTTATCGGCAAAACGGCGATCGGGCAATGCGTTTCAGGCAAGGCTGCCCTTCATCCCTCGGCCAGGGCGTAGAGCACGAAGGGCATCTCGATCCCTTCGTACAGCCGGCGGTAGGAGCGGCAGAGGCGGAAGCCGCGGGATTCGTAGAAGCCGCGGGCCAGCCGGTTATGGGCGAAGCTCTCCAGCGTCCGGCAGCCGCGCTTGACGGCGTCGGCCAGGAGCGCGGTGCCGGCCGACCGGCCCTGCGCCGCCGGGTCGACGAACAGCATGTCGAGATGCGACCCGGTCATCAGCGAGAAGCCGAGCGGCGTGCCCTGTCCGTCAACGGCGATGCGCAGGTCGGGCAGCCGGGCGGCGAAGCGGCGGGCGAAATCCTCCGGCCGCTTGCGGTCCAGGATCGCGGCCGGGAGGATGTGCTCGAAGGCGGCGCGGGTGCTGCGCCAGGCCACCTCGGCCACGGCCGGCACATCCGCCGCCGCCGGCGGCCGCACCGTCACCGCTTCCATCGTCTTCGCATCGCCCATCATCCGGCGCCCCGCAACCTGGGATCGAGCGCGTCCCGCAACCCGTCGCCGAGCAGGTTGAAGCCGAAAGACGCCAACAGGATGGCAAGGCCGGAGAAGATCGAATCCCAGGGCGACAGCAGCAGATAGCCCCGCGCCTCGGCCAGCATGCGGCCGAGCGACGGCACCGGCGGCTGGGTGCCGAGGCCGAGGAAGGACAGCGAGGCCTCGACCAGGATCGCGGTGGAGAGGGCCAGGCTGGCCTGGACCAGGATGACGCTGGCGAGGTTGGGTAGCACGTGGCGCCACAGCACCCGGCCCTCACCCGCCCCGATGGCGCGGGCGCCGAGCACGTATTGGCTGCCGGCGACCACGAGCGCCGGGCCGCGCAGGAGGCGGGCGAAGACCGGGATGTAGACCACGCCGATGGCCAGCGCCGTGGTCGTCGCCCCCGGCCCCAGCACGGCGACGATGCCGATCGCCAGCAGGATGATCGGGAAGGCGAACAGGATGTCCATCAGCCGCATGCCGGCACGGTCGAGCCAGCCGCCGCGCAGGGCCGCGGCCACGCCCAGCGTGCCGCCGACCAGCAGCGCCAGCAGCACCGCGCTGGCCGAGGCGGCGAGCGAGGCGCGGTAGCCGTAGAGGATGCGCGACAGCACGTCCCGGCCGAACTGGTCGGTGCCGAGCCAGGCCGCGGCGCTGGGTCCCTTCATCCGCTGGATGACGTGCTGGGCCAGCGGGTCGTCCGGGGCGATCCAGGGCGCCAGCAGCGCCGCCCCGACCTGCAGCAGCACCAGCGCCCCGCCGATCCAGACCAGCGGGTGCCGGGGCGCGGCGATGCGGCGGCGCGAGGGCGGCGCCAGGGTTTCCGGAAGGGGAGCCGTCATCTGAGGCCGATCCGCGGGTCGAGCGCGGCGTAGAGCATGTCGGTGACGAAGTTCACCAGCACGAATCCGGCGGTGACCAGCAGGATCGCCGCCTGGATCAGCGGATAGTTGCGCTCGGCGATCGCGCCCAGCATCAGCCGGCCGAGGCCGGGCAGGGCGAAGACCTGCTCGACCACGATGGCGCCGCCGAACAGGTAGCCGGCGGAGATGCCGAGCGCGGTGACGAAGGGGATCATGGCGTTGCGGAAGGCGTGATGGAACACCACCGCCCGCTCGCTGACGCCCTTGGCCCGGGCGGTGCGGATGTAGTCCTGCCCCAGCGCGTCGAGCATGGCGGAGCGGACGATGCGCGACAGCGAGGCCAGCACCGGCACGGCCAGCGCGATGGTCGGCAGCAACATGCGCTGCAGGTTGCCGGCCGGGTCGTCGGCCAGCGCCACGAAGCCGATCGCCGGGAAGGCCGGGAAGACGCCGTGGAACAGGTAGATCAGGAGAGCCCCGAGCCAGAAGGACGGCACGGTGACGCCGGCGATGGTGACCACTCGCACCAGGTAGTCGCGCGCGGAGTTGCGGAAATACGCCATCAGGCAGCCGGCCGGCACCGCCAGCGCCACGGAGACGGCGAGCGCCAGCAGCGTGACCTCGATGGTGACGCCGATCCGGGCCGTGATCTCCTCCAGCACCGGCCGACCGGTCCACAGGCTGGTGCCGAGGTCGCCGGTCAGGAGGCCGCCGAGCCAGGCGAAATATTGCGTCACCAGCGGCTGGTCGAGGCCGAGGCGCTGGCGCAGCGCCGCGATCCGGTCCGGCGTCACCTCGCTGTTGGCGCCGAGCATGATCTGCACCGCGTCGCCCGGGATCAGCCGGATCATCAGGAAGGCGACGACCGAGACCCCGAACAGCACCACCAGCAGGTCGAGCAGCCGCCCGGTCAGGAAACGGGCCATGGCGCCTCACCAGGACGATGGCACGAGCCCGCCGCAGCCCCTTTTCTGTCATGCCCGGGCTTGACCCGGGCATCCAGAGGATGTCGACGCTCTCTGGATTGCCGGGTCAAGCCCGGCAATGACAAGAAAGGGCAGACAGGAACCATCACTTCTGCAGCGCCGTCTGCCGCAGCGAGCGGGTGGAGCGGTTGCCGGTGATCTCGTAGCCGGTCACGCCGTCGCGCACCGCGGTGAACAGCTGGCCGAAGGCCAGATGCGCGATCGGCCCGTCGCAGGCCAGGCGCTTCTGCAGGTCGGCGTAGATCGCCTTGCGCTTGGCCGGGTCCAGCGTCACCCGCCCTTCGTCCAGCAGCTTGTCCACCTCGGAATCCGAATACTTGAACACATTGGTCGAGCCGCCGGTGCGGAAGGTGCGGAACAGATAGCCGTCCGGGTCGGCCACGCCGCCATTGATCGAGGCGAAGAGCTGGAAGTTGGAGTTGCGCCAGTCCTGGATGAAGGTGCCCTGCTCCTGCACGTTCAGCGCCACCTCGAAACCGGCGGCGTTGAGCTGGGCCTGCACCACCTGGGCGACGTCGACCACCAGCTGGTTCGAGCCCAGCACCTTCAGCTCCGCCTTGAGCGGCAGGGTCACGCCGGCCTCGGCCAGCAGCGCCTTCGCCTTTTCCGGATCGGCGGTGTAGCAGGGATAGTCCGAGACCGGCAGCGCCCAGTCCTTCAAGGCCGGCGACAGCGGGCCGCCCGGCTGGCCCTTGCCGAAATAGGCGGCCTCGACGACCTGGGACCGGTCGATCGCGGTGTTCAGCGCCTCGCGCACCTTCGGGTTGTCGAAGGGCGGCTTCGACACGTTCATGCCGACCAGCGTGTAGGACAGGTCGGTCGTCTCCAGGAGCGTGACGCCGGGCGTGCCCTGCAGCGTCGCCGCCGTGGCCGGGTCGACATTCGGCAGCAGCTGGTAGGTGCCGCCGGACAGGCCGACCTGGCGGGTCGAGGCCTCGGGCACGATGTTGATCTTGACCGCGTCCAGCTTCGGCAGGCCCTGCTGCCAGTAGCCGTCGACCTTCGCCAGCAGCAGATAGGTGTCGGGCACCCATTCCTTCAGCGTGAACGGGCCGGTGCCGTCGGTCCTGCGCTGCAGGTCGAGGCCGCCGGTCGCCGCCGCGGCCGGCACGATCACGATCTGCGGCAGGTTGGCCAGGAACGGGGCGGAGGGCGTCGACAGCGTCACCGTCACCTGCCGGTCGCCGGTCGGCGTCACCTCCTTCACCATGTCGATGCGGCTGGCATAGGGCGAGCCGGTCTTCGGATCGCGCACCCGGGCGAAGCTGGCGGCGACGTCGGCCGGGGTCACCGGCGACCCGTCATGGAATTTCGCGCCCTGGCGCAGGGTGAAGACATAGGTCAGACCGTCGGGCGAGATGGTCCAGGATTCGGCCAGCTCCGGCGCCACCTTCAGGTCCTTGTCGATCGAGGTCAGGCCCTCATAGACCGCGCCGTTGACCAGCACCGTGGCGAAGGAGGTGGCGACATGCGGGTCGAGCCCGACCGGCGACTGGTCGGTCGCGACCTCCAGCGTCTGCGCCGCCGCCATCGATCCGACGAGGGCCGCCGCTGCCGCCAGCGACGCCCGAATCATCCGTCCCATCTCCAGCCTCCCCCTGTTGATTGGCGCCAGTAATGCGCGTTCGACGGGCGAGGTCAATCGATCGACGCGGACGGGCGTTCCGTTCCGCTTTGACCGCTGCAGGCCAGTTTGTGGTAATGAACTTATACATAGTCGAAATTTTCATGCGCGATTTTCAGGAGGATTCATGATCAGCCGGCGCACACGGGGCGGCAGCGCTCTATCAACAGCCGCGGCGCTTGCCATCTTGGCCCTGGCCATCGGCAGCCCGCTGGCGCGGGCCGCGGATGCGGATGCGCCGATGGACGCGCGGATCCGCGCCTTGGAGCCCGAGCTCGACCCCTATGTCGCGGCCGGGATGAAGGCCTTCGACACGCCGGGCCTGGCCATCGGCATCATCAGCGGCGACCGCCTCGTCTACGCCCGCGGCTTCGGCGTGCGCAGCAAGGCGAAGGGTGGGACGGTCGGGACCCGCACCGTGTTCCAGATCGGGTCGACGACCAAGGCGTTCCTCGCCGCCACCCTGGCGATCGCCGCGGACCGCGGCTCGCTGCGGTGGGACGACCGCATCGTCGACCTCGACCCGGAGTTCCAGCTGAAGGACCCCTGGGTGACGCGCGAGTTCCGGGTCTTCGACCTGCTCGCGCAGCGCTCCGGCCTGCCGCCCTACGCGAATGATTCGCTCGGCATCCTGGGGCTGGACGAGGCGGCGATGATCCGGTCGCTGCGCCATGTCGAGCCGGTGTCGAGCTTCCGCACCACCTTCGCCTACACCAACATCACGCATATGCTGGCCGGCCGCATCGTCGCGCGCGGCGAGGAGGCCGCGGACTGGAACGCGGTGCTGCGCCGGGACCTGCTGGAGCCGCTCGGCATGGCCGAGACGTCGACGACCGCCGAGGCGATCGAGGCCGCGCCGGACCACACCCAGGGCCATCGCTGGACCCCCGACGGCACGGTCGAGGTGCCGTTCACGCCGATCTTCCCCTATGCCTTCGGCGGCGCCGGCGATATGAACTCCACCGTCGAGGACATGGCGCGCTGGCTGCGGCTGCAGCTGCGCGACGGCAGCTTCGACGGCCAAAAGATCATTTCGCCGGAGAACATGGCCGTCACCCGCACCGCGCGGGTGGGGATCACCGACAAGGCCTTCTACGCGATGGGCTGGGTCGGCGTCCCGACCCCGAACGGCCGCATCATCTGGCACAATGGCGGGACGCCCAGCTTCGGCGCCTATGTCGGCTTCGCGCCGGAGAAGGATGTCGGCGTCGTCGTCCTGACCAATGCGGAGAATGTCGGCTTCCCGGACGCCGTCGGCGCCTGGGTGCTGGACCGCCTGCTGGACAATCCGCGGGTCGACCATGTCGCGGCCGCGCTCGATGCCGCAAAGGCCCGCTTCGCCGAATCGGCGAAAAAGTTCGAGAGGCCGGCAAACCCGCAGCCGGCCCTGCCGCTGGCGCCGCTGGCCGGCCGCTATGTCGAGCCGAGCTTCGGCCAGGCCGTGCTGCGCCAGGACGGCGACGGCGCGGTGCTGGAGCTGCAGGACGGCGGCGCGGCGCTGCAGCTGGAGCCGTGGGACGGCAGCGTCTTCACGGTCCGGCAGAAGCCGGTGGGCCGGTTCGCCGCCATCGTCGAGAACAGCGGGCCCAGCCCGAGCGGCTTCGCCCAGTTCCAGATCGACAGGGACGGAACGACGCCCCTGCTGCGCCTGACCATCGAGAACCAGTCCTACATGTTCCGGCGCGAATAGGAACGCCGCCGGCTCAGACGATCGCGGCCAGCCCTCCCGACAGACCCAGCCAGGCCTCGGCCAGGCCCGGGACGCACAGCGCCCAGGCGGCGAGCCGCCCCTTGATCTTCCCGAGGGTCGAGGCCTGGACCGGCTCGAACGTGTCGAGCCAGCGGGCGAAGGCCTTGTGCGGCAGCACGCCGTGGCGATCGGCCAGGGCCCAGAGCCAGGCGGCGTGCACCAGGCGGATGTGGACCGGAACGCGATCGAGGCCGAGCGCCTGCGCGGCGCAGATCCGATGGCGGCCCGCCAGCATCCGGTAGAACGCGCCGTCCGGCCCGGCCGCGACGATGATGTCGCCCTCGGTGCGTTCGCTGCGGGGATCGCGGCCGCGGGCCGGGGCGAAGTCCGGGGTCAGCTGCCGCGGCGTCACGCCGTGGGTCCGGATGCTGTCGAGCAGCGATTCGCAGTAGCGGCGATAGGATTCGATCGCCTCGACGCTGTCGAGCAGCAGCGGCCCGACCTGCATCGGGCGGCCCGCCTCGATCAGGCGCAGCAGCCTGCGATAGCTGGGCGTGTCGGTCGGGGCCCCGCCCCAGACGAGATCGTGGAACCATTGGTGGTGGAAGCTGTCCGCCACCGGCTTCGAGATCTCCGACCAGTCGCCGGCATCGATGAAGCGGTCGCGCAGCCAGACCGGGCGGCCCCGGGCATGGACCTGGGTGGCCAGCGTCCTGGTCACCAGCTTGGTCGGCACCCAGCGCAGCAGGGCGGACCCGTAGAAAATCCGCGCATCGCGAGGAGAGACCAAGGATCTCTCCGGAAGCTCCGGCAGTTTTTTCAGATCCCGCAGCATCCTCCCAGGGAATCTCAAACGAGACTCCAGAATTGTTTGTGGACCCGTTTTTTCTTGAGTCTCAGAGATTTGCTGAAAGAGAGGGATGATGGCGGCGTCGGCGCGCTGATAGGTCAGCATTGCTTCTCTCCCCGATCGCAAGACTGTGTTTGTAATGAAAGTGTCACAGTCTGGCAATAATGGGGCGGGAACGGCTTTCCCGCAGGCCGGCGTCTTCGTCATAATCCCGGTGCCGATTCGACGGCGAAGACGCGAGGAGATCCCCCATGGCCGCAGCCCGGCGCACCGCCATCGGACTGATGAGCGGCACCTCGATGGACGGGGTCGACGTCGCGGTGATCGAGACCGACGGCGAGACCGTGTTCGCCTGCGGCGCCGCCACGACCACGCCCTACACCGACGAGGTCCGGAACGCCCTGCTGGCGGTGGCGCGCGACCCGGCGCGGGCCGAGCACGAGACGCTGGACGAGTTGGCCGCGGCGGTCACCGACCTGAACGCCGCCGCGGTGCGCCGCCTGCTGGACGAGGCGGGGCTGGCGCCGCAAGCGGTCGACGTGGTCGGCATGCACGGCCAGACCGTCCTGCACCGGCCGGAGCGGCGCTTCACCCGGCAGCTCGGCGACGGCGCCCGGCTGGCTGCGGCGCTGGGCATCCCCTGCGTCAACGACTTCCGCTCCGCCGACGTCGCCGCCGGCGGCCAGGGCGCGCCCTTCGCGCCGCTGTACCACGCCGCCCTGGCCAAGGAGCTGCCGCGGCCGCTGGCGGTGCTAAACCTCGGCGGCGTCGGCAACGTCACGGTGATCGAAGACAACACCATCACCGCCTTCGACACCGGCCCGGCCAGCGCCATGATCGACGACTGGGTGCAGCGCCACACCGGCGCCCGCTACGACGAGGACGGCCGCATCGCCGCCAGCGGCACCGTGGCGCGGGACCGGCTGGATGCCCTGCTGGCCAACCCCTATTTCGACGCGCCGCCGCCGAAATCGCTGGACCGCAACGACTTCCCGATGGCGGCGGTGGAGGGGCTGCCGCTGGCCGACGGCGCCGCCACCCTGGCCGCCTTCACCGTCGCCTCGGTGGCCGCGTCGCGCCGGCACTTCGCCGCGGCGCCCGGGCGCTGGCTGGTGACCGGCGGCGGCCGGCACAACTCGACCCTGATGAACGGCCTGCGCCAGGCCCTGGGCGTGCCGGTCGACCCGGTCGAGGCGGTGGGCTGGGACGGCGACGCGCTGGAGGCCCAGGCCTTCGCCTTCCTCGCCGTGCGCTCGCTGGACGGGCTGCCTCTCAGCCTGCCGACCACCACCGGCGTACCCCGGCCGATGACCGGCGGCGTGCTGCACCGCCCGCTGACCCGGGCGGCGTGACGGAGTCCGGCCCGCTCTTTCCTGTCATCGCCCCTGTCATCGCCGGGCTTGACCCGGCGATCCAGGGGCCATTACGGACAGGCCTTGGCAAAAAGCCCCTGGATGCCCGGGTCAAGCCCGGGCATGACAGTAGAGTGTTGAACGACTTCTGCCTGGACTCCGCCGAATGACCCTTGCCGCCGCGGCCGACGCCGCCTTCGCCCTGGTCGATGAAGCGATCGATGCCGGCCGCATCCCTGGCGCCGTGCTGGGGCTGGTCACCCGCGACGGCGACCGCGCCCTCCGCTTCGGCGGCCATGCCGCGCTGGTGCCGGAGCGCGTGGCCCTGGCCGAGGATGCGCTGTTCGACCTGGCCAGCCTGACCAAGGTGATCCTGACCACCACCGAGGTGCTGCGGCTGGTCGAGCAGGGGCGGATCGACCTGTCCGATCCGCTGGCGCTGCACCTGCCGGACCTGCGCCAGTACCAGCCCGAGCACTGGGTGCGGCAGGTCACCGTGCGGCAGCTGCTGTCGCACCGCTCCGGCCTGCCGGCCGTCGAGCCGCTGTACACCTGGGGCAGCGACCCGGAGACGCTGAAGGCGCTGGTGCTGCAGAAGGACTGGGCGGCCGGCGCCGACGGCTATTCCGACGTCAACTACGTGCTGCTGGGCATCCTGGTCGAGCGGCTGCGCGAGCGGCCGCTGCGCGACCTGCTGCCGCCCGGCGACTTCGCCGTCAGCCCCGGCCCTTCCCGCGCCGCGGCCACCGAGCGCTGCACCTGGCGCGGCCGGGTGATGCGCGGCGAGGTGCATGACGAGAACGCCTATGCGCTGGGCGGGCTGGCCGGCCATGCCGGGCTGTTCGCCAGCGCCGCCGCGGTGCTGGATTTCGCCCGGGCCTTCTTGACCGGCGAGGTGCTGCGGCCGGCAACCATCGGCGAGGTGCTGCGCGTCGAGGACCACCCGCACGGCCTGGGCTGGCAGGTGCGGCACGAGGGCTGGTCCGGCGGGTCGCTGTGCTCGCCCGACACGATCGGCCACACCGGCTTCACCGGCACGGCGCTGTGGCTCGACCTGGAGCGCGGCCACGCCTGGACCCTGCTGACCAACCGGGTGCATCCGTCGCGCCATGTCGAGACCGGCATCCAGGCCCTGCGCCGAGGGGTGTCGAACGCGGTGTCGGCAGGCTGGCCGTTCTGAGGTCAGCGCAGGCTCCAGCTCCAGTGGGTCGCGCCCTCGGGCAGCGCCTCCGGCGTCAGCCGGATCGTCTCGGCGATCGCCTCATCGCCGAATCCGGGTTTCAGATCGCCCACCACCAGCGCAGGCGCCGCATCAGGCTGCCGCCGGCCAGGCGTGACAGCAGGTCGGCCCGGCTGCCGCCGAAGGCGCGGGAGACGACCTCCGGCGCGGTGAAGCCGAAGGCCACCGCCTCCATCGCCTCGTCGGCCCGGCCGAGAAGGGCGGCCGCCCCGCCGAGCCCGACCAGGCCGGCGAACATCAGCCAGAAGAACCAGTCGCGCAGGAATTGCGGCGCGCCGTCGTGCCGACCCTTGATCAGGCGCAGCACGTCCGGCAGCGCGCCGCCGAGGCAGCCCAGGGCGAAGATCTCCGCATTGGTCATGGCGCCCTCCGCCCGCGATTGACAAGTGCCGGCAGGGTACCCATCTCAAGGTCAGATGATGATCGTAATATAAAAAGCTGAGATCGTCATCCGCAGGCCGCCGGGGAAGCCGGCGGCCCATCGCAATCGACGCCCGATCGGGGGCGCAGGAGACCGGGATGAGGTTGAAGGACAAGGTCGCGCTGATCACCGGCGGCAATGCCGGCATCGGCCTGGCGACGGCCCGCCTGTTCGTGGCCGAGGGCGCGAAGGTGGCGATCACCGGCCGCAACCGCGAGACGCTGGACGCGGCGGCGCGCGAGCTGGGCGACGCCGCGCTGGCGGTGCAGGCCGACGCCGGCGACGCCGCGGCGATGGAGCGCGCGGCGGCCGAGGTGGCGCGGCGCTTCGGCGGGATCGACATCGTCTTCGCCAATGCCGGCATCGGCGGCGCCACGCCGCTGGGCCAGACCGCGCTGGAGCTGTTCGAGCAGATCATCCGCACCAACCTGACCGGCGTGTTCCTGACCGTGCAGGCGGCGCTGCCGCATCTGAAGGACGGCGCCTCGATCATCCTCAACGGCTCGGTGCACAGCGTCTACGGCGTGCCCGGCTGGTCGGCCTATGCCGCGGCCAAGGGCGGGGTGCGGTCGATGAGCCGGGTGCTGGCGTCGGAGCTGTCGCCGCGCCGGATCCGGGTGAACGTGGTCTCGCCCGGCGCCACCGACACCGACATCTGGGCCGCCGTGGCGCCGACGCCGGAGGCCCGCGCGGCGCTGGGCCAGCAGCTCAGCCGCGGCATCCCGCTCGGCCGCATGGGCCGGCCGGAGGAGGTGGCCAAGGCGGTGCTGTTCCTGGCCTCGGACGAGTCCAGCAACGTGCAGTCGGCCGAGCTCTTCGTCGACGGCGGCGGGACAGGGTCGCCCTATGGGGCGCCGGTGTATCGGGGGTAGATGGGAGCCGACACTGTTGAGGCTTCATGGGTCGTCAGCGACCCATGAAGCGCTCGAATCTCTCCGCCAACCGATCTCGATCTGGATAGTCACGAGGCCTCCCAGGGAGGCGGATGGTCCGGCCGGCTATTTCCTTGAAGCCGTACTCCAGCATCGGGCCGTCATCGATCGACATTAGAGCTTTGCTGACGTGGATCCGAAAATCCGGATCGATCCCGATCAGGTTGGCGTCGAAGGCGGCATGATGGATTTTCGACATCGGCAGACCATTCGGGACGACCGGCTGTCCGAGGTCGATGTGGCCATCGGCGATAATGTGGGCGGCATCAAGCAGCCGCGGTTCCGGCAAGCCGGAGATCGCGCAGCGGTTGTTGTAAGCGGTCAGAACAGCTTCGCGGAATGTCGCTTGATGGAGACGCTGCCGAATCAGCTGGAAGCTGTATCTCCGAGCCGGTGGTTCGCTCACACCCCAGATGACCTTGGATTCTGATGTATCCGAGATGGATGAAAAAGCCAGTTGTACCTTCAGCTCAAAGGGCCGCCATTCGGCAATATAGGTCGGCCAGATTTTCATGTAGCGGGTCGGAGCGACCCCGAGAAAGTAGAGGATCGGGGTCTGTGTCTCCCACGCCTCGCGAAGCCAGCGGTTGTCAGGGGCGGCTGGGTCGGTGCCCATGAAGGCATAGTCGATCAACTCGTCGCCACGTTCGATCTGCTCGTGCACGCGACGTTGATCATCATACCAGATTCGAGCGCCTGTCTTCGGATAGACTGTGCGGATACTGAGAAGAGAGGTCATCTCCGCTGGTTTGAAGATGCCTCGCTGCGGATTGATGAGTGGTATTCGCCGACCTTCAAACTGAAAGCCGGCTCGTAGTTGTTCCGAGGTCAGAACATCGCTGACAGCGATTCGGCCGACATGCTCAACAGCCGCCATGCGGATTTGAGCGTCGCGGCTCATCAGTTAGCCCAGGAAACGGTTTTCACGGTGCCATTCGAGCGCCGTGGGTGAAGGAAGTGCGTCCTTGCTGCGCGGAGGACGAACTGCCTGACCATGAAGCTCGTAGTAATGTTTGCCGTTGTCGAAATCGTCCTTGAGCCGCCGACCTACGACGAAGCGTCCTTCCGAGCTCACTGTGACGTAGCCGAGATCAAACAGACGATGGATATCGGTGCGTAGAAGGAGCCCATTGGATGGTTGGTGCTCTCCCCCGTCGGCATAGGACCGAATATGGGCGGCGTCGAGAATGGGCAGCGTCTTCTCGTTGGTCACGGCGCAGCGCCTTTCATAACCGTCGGTGACGGCAAGTCGGAATGCGCCCTGTCCGAGCCGCGGTGCAATCAGATGCGGGGCGCCGTAACGTGCTGGTGCCTCGTAGAGGTGGCTGTGCAACCTTGGTTCCGCGAGTCGTTCGGTAACTGCTTGCCATAAACCTAGACCTTCAGTCTTGCTGAGATCGAAGCCTTTTCCCGAGACGATGTTCGGCCGCCAGCTTTCGGGTACGGGCATCCAGAGATGCCGAGGCCAAAAGAATGGTTGCGTCAACACGCGACAGCCAATGATTGGATCCTGGCGCGGATCAAGTATGCCGGGATCCTTGCGGTAGTGAGCGATGCGTTTACGCATCTCGGACGGAGAGGCAGCGCCGTTCTTCTGTTCAAAGGCCTGCCAAGCTATGGAAAGCGGTACGTTCGACGCGTGGCTAAACACTCCTCCGCCAACGATAAAGTTGTCCGGCGCATGGAGTTTGAACAGAAATATTTCGCCTGGCTGGAGTGCCCGAAATTGATTGCCGCCGCTCGGCCGCCAGAAATTGACTTCGTCAGGCGGAGATGCCGACAGCGTGTCAAACCAAGTTCTATCTGTAACCGCAATATAGAGCCGAACCATTCATCTACGTTCCACCGCGTCCCACCGCATTGCAAGGGAGATTGAACGGGGATGGGGGCCCGCTCACCCCGGCAGGAACGCCACCATGTTCGGGCTGCCGACCGGCAGGTAGCGGCCGGTGAAGGCGAGCCGGCCGGACTCCGGGTCGACCCGGAACAGGGTGACGTTGTCGCTGCGCCGGTTGCAGGCGAACAGGAACTGCCCGGTCGGGTCCAGCGCCACATGGTTCGGGTAGTCGCCGCGGGTCCATTCCGCGTCCAGCCAGCGCAGCGTGCCGGCGGGCTCGATGGCGAAGATGGCGATGCTGTTGTGCAGCCGGTTGCCGGAATAGAGGAAGCGGCCGTCGCGGCCGACCGCCAGCGCCGAGGCGAAGCTGGAGCCGGCGAAGCCCGGCGGCAGCGAGCCCACCTGCTGCAGCAGCGTGGCGCGGCCGGTCGCCGGGTCCCAGGCATGGACCGCCAGCTGCGACGCCTCCTCATAGGTGGTGTAGAGGATGCGGCCGTTCGGATGGAAGGCGAGGTGCCGCGGCCCGGCGCCGGCGGAGGCGGCCGGGAAGAAGCCGGCCGGGCGCAGCGCACCTTCGTCCAGGGTCCAGACATAGACCCGGTCCTGGCCGAGATCGGTGCTCAGCACGAAGCGGCCGGCGGTCTCGATGATATGGGCGTGCGGGCCGTCATGGCCGCTGATGGCGAAGCTGCCGGGCGGGCCGGCCTCGGCCCGGTCCGCGCCGACCGGCCCCGCCGGGGCCTGCACGTCGGTGGCGGCGCCCAGCGACCCGTCCGCTGCGATCGGCAGCACCGCCAGCCGGCCGTCGCCGTAATTCGCCACCAGCAGGTGCCGCCCGCCGGGATGGACGCTGCCATGCGCCGGGACGGTACCGCCCGAGCCGACGGTGTTCAGCGCCGTCAGCGCGCCGCTGTCCCGGTCGACCCGGTAGGCGGTGACGGCGCCCTGCGCCACGCCGCCGAAGCGGTCGATCTCGTTGACGGCATAGGCGTGCCGCCCGTCCGGGGCGAAGGCCAGCCAGGAGGGGCTGGGGCCGGCGACGCTCGACAGCGCCTCCAGCCGGCCGGTCTCCGCGTCCAGCCGGGCCAGGGTGATGCCCTCGCCGTTGCCGGACGCGCCCGTGTAGCTGCAGACATGGAACAGCATCGCCTCGCCCACCCTGTTGCCGGTGTTCGAGAACGCGATAGCATCCGTGTCGCGCATTGTCAGCGCCGCCGCGCGCGGCTATCACCCGCCATCCGCCGCCTTTGCCGGGAACCCTCCGATGGCCGACACCCCGCCCGACCGCCTGTCGAACAACCCGAACAGCCCGCATTTCGACGAGGCCGCGCTGCGCCGCGGCGTCGGCATCCGCTTCAACGGCGCCGAGCGCACCAATGTCGAGGAGTACTGCGTCAGCGAGGGCTGGGTCCGCCTGTCGATGGGCAAGGCGCTGGACCGCCGCGGCAACCCGCTGACGATGAAGATGAACGGCACGGTGGAGCCGTATTTCCGGGACGACACTCCCGACGCGTGATCCGCGCGGCAGGAACACGGGCCGGCCGTACGGCATTGTCCTGTGGGATCCGTGATCCCGGGAGCCGCCGGATGGATCGACCGATGCCTTCGCCGAAGATGGCGCTGTTCGCGGTGCTCGGCACCCTGGTGTATCTCGGCCTGGCCGTGCTCGGCTGGGGCGGGCTCGCTGCCTTCTTCGCCCATCCGGCCCGCACCGCCCTGGCGGCGATCACCGTGGCGCTGACGGCCGCCAGCCTGTTCAGCGGCGGCAATCTCAGCCCCGGCGAGCGCGAGGATCGCGGCAACCGCTGGGTGCTGGCGGCCTTCGCCGTGCTCGGGCTGCTCGGCGCCTATGTGCCGGCCTGGACCGACCGGACGGAGCTGTGGACGGTCGACGGCGACACCGTGCGCTGGCTCGGCGTCGTCCTCTTCGCCCTCGGCGGCGCGCTGCGGCTGTGGCCGGTCTTCGTGCTCGGCCGCCGGTTCAGCGGGCTGGTGGCGATCCAGCCGGGGCACCGGCTGGTCACGGGCGGCATCTACGGCGTGATCCGCCACCCCAGCTATCTCGGGCTGCTGGCCGGCGCACTGGGCTGGGCGTTGGCCTTCCGCTCCGGCATCGGGGTGGTGCTGGCGCTGCTGAACCTGCTGCCGCTCCTGGTCCGCATCCGGGCCGAGGAACGGCTGCTGGCCGACCAGTTCGGCGCCGAATACGAAGCCTATCGCGGCCGCACCTGGCGGCTGGTTCCCGGCCTCTACTGATCTGCCGCGCCGAGGGCGCGCAGCGCCGCGTCCAGGGCCGCCTGCAGCGGCTCGACCACGGTGACGGCATGGCCGCGCGCCGCCAGCTCCGACCGCAGCCGCGCCGCGGCGTCCGCCTGGCCGGTGCTGCCGACCAGCAGCACGGCCGCGCCGGCCTCGACCGCGGCCAGGGCATGGGCCAGCGGGTCCCCGGCCAGCATCTCAGCATCCAGCCAGGCCTGCCGGCGGCGGCCGGCCAGGCGGCGCATTTCCTCGCCCGGGCCGATCACCGGGATCGCCGCCACCACCGCCCGCGCCTCGGCCAGGCCGACATCGGAGGTGCAGTCGATGATCACCGCGTCGACGCCGTCGCGCTCGGCCTCCGCGATCCGGCGCAGCACGCCCGGGCGGGCGGCCTCGACATCGGCGTCGCTCCGCACCGCCAGGGGGCCGTCCTCGCTTTGGACATGGCTCAACGCCACGCCCGGCCGGGCCAGCCGGGCGAGGTCGTCACGGATCGCCGCCAGCGTCGCCGGCCGCGGATCCGTGGTCGGCGCGACCAGACGGATCTTCAGGACCATGCGGCAGGGTGGGCCGGATCGGGCGGGAAGGGAAGCCTCAGGCCGCCGCCTTCCCCGCGCCGGCGATCAGCCGGCCCAGCCGGCCGATGCCTTCCTCGATCGCCGCGGCGCCGGCCAGGGAGAAGGACAGGCGCAGCGTGTTGCCGTGGCTGCCGTCGGCGTGGAAGGCGCGGCCGGGGACGAAGGCGACGCCCAGCTCCACCGCCCGGGCCAGCAGCCCGGCGCCGTCGAGGTGCTCGGGCAGGGTCACCCAGATGAACATGCCGCCCTCGGGCCGGGTCCAGCTCACCCCCGCCGGCATGTGCCGCTGCAGCGCCGCCAGCATGCGGTCGCGCCGGTCGCGATAGGTGGCGCGGATCTTCGCGACCTGGGCCGGATAGGCGTGCTCGGCCGCGTGGTGCATCACCATCTGGTTGATGGTGGGCGTGTGCAGGTCGGCCGCCTGCTTGGTCAGCACCAGCTTCTGCACCACCTCGCGCGCGGCGCAGATCCAGCCGATGCGCAGCCCCGGCGCCAGGGTCTTGGAGAAGCTGCCGCAATGGATCACGCGGCTGCGGTCGATGCCGCCCTTCGCCGCCGCGTCCAGCGCCAGCAGCGGCGGCACGTCCTCGCCGTCATAGCGCAGCGCCTGATAGGCCGAATCCTCGATCAGCGGGATGTCCAGCTCGTCCGCCAGCGCCAGGGCGCGCTCACGCGCCGCCAGGTCCAGCGTCTCGCCCGAGGGGTTGGCGAAGTCCGGCGTCAGATACGCCAGGCGCACCCGGCTGCCGGCCGCCCCGGCCGCCGCGCGGCAGGATTCGGGCGTGGCGTTGCCCTGCGCCGGATCCAGCCGGTCGTAGCGCGGCTCATAGGGGTTGAAGGCCTGCAGCGCGCCGAGATAGGTCGGCCAGCCGACCAGCGCGGTGTCGCCGGGCGACAGGAACAGCTTGCCGAGATAGTCCAGCCCCTGCTGCGAGCCGGAGGTGATCACGATGTTGTCGATCGCGCAGGGCACGCCGATCGCGCCCATGTGCCGGGCGATCCACTGCCGCAGCGGGGCATAGCCCTCGCTGACCGAATACTGCAGCGCAGCTCCGCCGGCGGCGAGCGCGGCGTCGTAACCGGCGCGGATGGTGTCGGCCGGGAACAGTGCCGGGTCGGGGATGCCGCCGGCGAAGGAGATCACACCCGGCCGGTCCAGCAGCTTCAGCAGCTCGCGGATCTCGGAGGCGCGCATCTTCGCGGCGCGGGTGGCGTAGTGGGTCTCGCCGATGGTCATGGTGGTCCTCGGGTCTTCCTGGGCCGGCGCGCTGCCCGGCGCCGTTCCCCGACCGAACCATGCCGGCTGGATTTATGTCAACGAAGCTGACCTATTTCATGCCAGAGTTGCGGATGACGCGCGTCTGAAGACATTTTGTTTCCGCTCTTGGCGGGCTGCGCGAGCGTCACCCCTGCCAGCGGCGGAACAGCACGCTGGCGTTGACGCCGCCGAAGCCGAAGCCGTTCGACAGCGCGTGCTCGATCCGGCCGGGGCGGGCCTGCAGCGCCACCAGGTCGATGCCCTCGGCGTCCGGGTCGGGGGTCTCCAGGTTCAGCGTCGGCGGCATGACCTGGTCGCGCAGCGCCAGCACGGTGAACACCGCCTCCAGCCCGCCGGCCGCGCCCAGCAGGTGGCCGGTGGCGGATTTGGTGGCGCTCACCGCCACCGTGCCGCCGGTGCCGAACAGCGCCTTGACCGCCGCCATCTCGCCCTTGTCGCCGACCGGGGTGGAGGTGGCGTGCGCGTTCAGGTGCTGCACGTCGCCGGGCTCGATACCGCCCTGGGCGAGCGCGATCTCCATCGCCCGGCGGGCGCCGTCGCCATCCTCCGGCCCGGCGGTCATGTGATAGGCGTCGGCGGTGGTGCCGTAGCCGATCAGCTCGGCGATCGGCCGGGCGCCGCGGGCCAGAGCGTGGTCCAGCGCCTCGATCACCAGGAGGCCGGCGCCCTCGCCCATGACGAAGCCGTCCCGGGCCTGGTCGAAGGGGCGGGAGGCGCGCTCCGGCGTCTCGGTGAAGCCGGTCGACAGGGCCCGGGCGGCGGCGAAGCCGCCCAGGCTGACCCGGTCAATGCAGGCCTCGGTGCCGCCGCACAGCGCCACGTCGGCCTCGCCGGCGCGGATCATCCGGGCGGCGTCGCCGATGCCCTGCACCCCGGCGGCGCAGGCGGTGACCGGCGCGCCCAGCGGGCCCTTGAAGCCGTGGCGGATCGAGACCTGGCCGGCGGCGAGATTGACCAGGAAGGCCGGCACGGTGAAGGGCGACAGCCGGCGCGCGCCCTTCTGATCGACCGTCCGCACCGTCTCGACGATATAGGGGAAGCCGCCGACCCCCGACGCGATCACGGTGGCGGTGCGCTGCTGCGCCCGCTCATCCGTCGGCCGCCAGCCGGACTGCGCCACCGCCTCCTCCGCCGCCGCCATGGCGAACTGGATGAAGCGGTCCATCTTCTTCTGGTCCTTCGGCGGCACCGCCGCGTCCGGGTCGAAGCCGGCCTCGGGATCCTCGGCGATGGACGGCACCACGCCGGCGACCTTGGCGGCGAGATCCGGCACCATCTCCTCCGGCAGGCGGCGCAGGCCCGATCGGCCGGCCAGCAGCCGGCGCCAGCTGGCTTCCACCCCGCTGGCCAGGGGCGACACCGCGCCCATTCCGGTAACGACGATACGGCGCATCTCAGGGTCTCCTCATGTCGGAACCGCGTCCACGCCGTCGCCGTTCCGGCGCTCCGCGACCCGGATCCGGGCGGCGCGGGCCCGGCCGGCGGCGCCGGCATCGGGGCCCGGGCGGAACTTGGCCGTCTCCGGCGTGACCGGCACTCCGCTGCGCCGGTCGACCAGAACCGGGTCGATCGGCTGGCCGTCGGCGCGGCCGGCCAGCTGCATCAGCACCTTGCCGCCGGTGGCGTGGCGGCCGCCCCAGGCGCCCAGCGCCGCCAGCACCGGGAACACGTCGCGGCCGGCCGGGGTCAGCCGGTATTCGTGGCGTAGCGGCCGCTGCGAATAGGCATGGCGCTCCAAGAGGCCGGCCTCTGCCAGGCTTTTCAGCCGCCGCGCCAGCATGTTCGGGGCGATGCCCAGGCTGTGCTGGAAGTCGTCGAAGCGCGTCAGGCCAAGGAAGGCGTCGCGCAGGATCAGCAGGCTCCACCACTCCCCCAGCGCGTCGAGGGCGCGGGCGATCGGGCAGTCCATGGCGGCAAAGCTGGTGCGCTGCATGGCGCCAGGGGTAGCGCAGTCGCTTGCATGATGCAAGCGATGCGAGACGAGGCCCGGCGTCCCTAGGGCGGAGGGAAGCGCTCCAGCGCGCCCAGCAGGGCCTTGTTGAAGGCGTCCGGAGACTGGATCTGCGGCGCATGGCCCTCGGCGGGGAAGCGGATCAGCTTGGCGCCGGGGATGCGCTGGGCGGCGCTGCGGCTCAGCTCGGCATAGTTGCCCAGGCGTTGCGCCACCTCGGGCGGAGCCAGCGCCTTGCCGATCGCGGTGGTGTCGCGCTCGCCGATCATCAGCACGGTCGGAGCGCGGATGTGCTCCAACTCGTAGACCACCGGCTGGTTGAACACCATGTCCGAGGTCAGCGCCTGGTTCCAGGCCACCTGCCGGCCGCCCTCGCCCTGGTACATGCCGGCCAGCATCTGCACCCAGCGGTCGTACTCCGGCCGCCATTCGCCGGCATAGTAGGTGGCCTGCTGATAGGCCTTGATGCTGTCGGCGCTGGTCTTCAGCTCGCCCTCGAACCACTGGTCGACGGTCTGCTGCGGCACGCCCGCGGCCTTCCAGTCCTCCAGCCCGATCGGGTTCACCAGCACCAGGCCGGACAGCGCGTCGGGGAAGGCCAGGGCGTAGCGCATCGCCAGCATGCCGCCCATGGAATGGCCCATCACCACCGGGCGCTGGATGCCCAGCTTGTCCAGCAGCGCCCGGGTGTTGGCGGCCAGCTGGTGCAGCCCGAACTGATAGGCCTGCGGCTTGGTGGATTTGCAGAAGCCGACCTGGTCCGGCGCGACGACGCGGTAGCCGGCCTGCAGCAAGGGCCGCATCACCCCTTCCCAGGCGGCGCCGCAAAAGTTCTTGCCGTGCAGCAGCACCACGGTGCGGCCGTTCGGCTTGTCCGGCTGCACGTCCATATAGGCCATGGACAGGTCCTGGCCCTGGGACTTGAAGTCGAAGCGCTGGATCGGGAAGGGATAGTCGAAATCCACCAGCATCGGGTCGGCGACGGCGGCCGGGGCGGCGGCGAGGGTTGCGAGCAGGGCGGCGGCCAGGGTCAGGCGTCGGATCATCTCTCTCCTCGGGGCCGGATCGGTGCTGCCGGGTTAACGCCTGGCCGCCGTGCACGGCACCGCGCGGATCGTCGAGGCCGGATCAGCCCTGCTGCGGCCCGGTGTAGAAGCCCGGCCAGTGGCGGCGAGCATGCTCGCCATCGGCGGCGAAAACGTGGCAGCTGTCCAGCAGCACCGGCCGCTTCGTCGGATCGGCCTCGGCCGCGCGTTCGCGCGACAGGATCGGGAACACGGTCTGGAACGCGGTCGTTGCCATCGGCCCGAGCAGCTCGACCAGATGGGTGCAGCCTTTGGCGCCGCCCAGCCGCTCCTTCACCGCACGGGTGAAGCCGGGGCCGATGCGCAGGCCGACCAGCGCCTGGAAGGCGGGCGCGATCTCCGGGCACAGCGCATAGGGGCCGTGCTCGGTCTCCGCCTCGACCGCGACGATGGCCAGGCCGTCATCGACGGTCAGCCGCAGCCGCATCTGATGCAGCGGCTCGCCCGGCGTGATCGCGCCGCGGAACTCGTTGCGGAACGTGTAGTGCTTGGTGTCGACCAG
Source organism: Inquilinus sp. NPDC058860 (assembly GCF_042743185.1). Taxonomy (NCBI): domain Bacteria; kingdom Pseudomonadati; phylum Pseudomonadota; class Alphaproteobacteria; order Rhodospirillales; family Rhodospirillaceae; genus Inquilinus; species Inquilinus sp. NPDC058860. Next base: position 110,597 of record NZ_JBHYMS010000009.1, read on the forward strand.
ATGGCCCTCGATGTCCCACAGCCCGTCGGCGCGGCGGAAGCCGTCGCAGGTGACGCGGCGGGTGTGGATCGGCTCGCGCGCGGCGGGGGCGGAGAGGGGCATGGGCTCAGCTTTCGTCGGGCTCGATCTCGGCCGGCGGGGTGAGGCGCACCGCGGTGATCTGGTTGCGCTGGCGCCGCAGGATCTCGAAGCGGAAGCCGTGGAAGGTGAAGGCCTGGCCGACCTCCGGCAGGTGCCGCGCCTCGTGCAGCACCAGCCCGGCGATGGTCGAGGCCTCGTCGTCCGGCAGCCGCCATTCGAAGCGGCGGTTCAGGTCGCGGATGGTGACCGTGCCGTCGACCAGGAAGCTGCCGTTCGGCTGCGGGCGGACGCCGGCCACCGGCAGGTCGTGCTCGTCGACGATGTCGCCGACGATCTCCTCCAGGATGTCCTCCAGCGTCACCACGCCCTGCAGGTCGCCGTATTCGTCGACCACGATGGCGAAATGCTCGCGCCGGGTGCGGAAGGCGTGCAACTGGTCGAGCAGGCTGGTCGAATCCGGAATGAACCAGGGCTTGGCCGCGATCCGGCGGATGTCCAGCCGGTTCGGATCGCCGCCGGCCGCCTGCAGCGCCCGCAGCACGTCCTTGGCGTGCAGCACGCCGATGATGTTCTCCAGGCCGCCCTGGCACAGTGGCATGCGGGTGTGCGGGCTGTTCAGCATCGCCGCCACCACCTCGCGCGGGGTCAGCTCGATGTCGATCGCCTCGACGCTGCGGCGGTGGGTCATGATCTCCGACACCGAGACGTCGCCGAGATCGAGGATCGAGCGCAGCATCTGCCGTTCCTGCGCCACCTCGGCCTCGCTGCCGCGATGCAGCTCGATGGCGCCGCGCAGCTCGTCGACATAGTCGGCCAGGCCGATCCGGCTGGGATCGGCCCCGAACAGCCGCAGCACGCCGCGCACCAGCCAGTTCACCAGCCGTACCACCGGGCTCAGCAGCCAGACCACGGACCTGACCGCGGGGGCGATGCCCAGCGCGGCGCGGTCGGCGTGGTTGATGGCGTAGGTCTTCGGCAGCACCTCGCTGAAGATCAGGATCAGCGCCGTCATCACCACCGTGGCCACCGGCACCGCCGGGGCGCCGAGCACCGAGACCAGCAGGCTGGTGGCGAGCGAGGAGGCCAGGATGTTGACCAGCGTGTTGCCCAAGAGCAGCGCGCCGATCAGCCGCTCCTTCTGCTCGCGCAGTCGGTTGACGATGCCGGCCCGCTTCAGCCCGTGCGTCTCCAGCTGGTGCATCCGCGCCCGGCTGGCCGCGGTCAGCGCCGTCTCCGACCCCGAGAAGAAGGCCGAGGCCACGAGCAGCACGACGATCCCGGCGAGGTGGAGCAGGAGGACGATGTCGTCGGACATGGTGGGTTGTGGTCAGGCGGCGATGGCGTCGGCCAGCACCGCGGCGACCGGCTCGGCCGGCACCTCGCTGGTGACGAAGGCCTGGCCGATGCCGCGCACCAGGATGAAGGTCATGCGCCCGTCCCGCACCTTCTTGTCGCGGGTCATGTGGTGCAGCAGGGCGTCGACCGACCAGGCGCGGTCGCGGGCCGGGCGGGTCGGCAGGCCGACCGCCTGCAGGTGCCGGGCCAGCCGGTCGCGGTCGGCGGCCGGGCACAGGCCCAGGCGGGCGGACAGGTCGAAGGCCATGACCATGCCGATCGCCACCGCCTCGCCGTGCAGCAGCGCGTCGCCATAGCCGGTCTCGGCCTCCAGCGCATGGCCGAAGGTGTGGCCAAGGTTCAAGAGGGCGCGCCGGGCCGCCTCGCGCTCGTCCTCGCCGACGATCTCGGCCTTCATCTCGCAGCTGCGCTTGACGGCCTTGATCATCGCCTCGCCGTCGCCGGCCAGCAGCCTCGGGCCGTTCTCCTCCAGCCAGGCGAAGAAGCCGGCATCGCCCAGGGCGCCGTACTTCGCCACCTCGGCATAGCCGGAGCGCAGCTCCCGCGCCGGCAGGGTGGCCAGCAGGGCGGTGTCGGCCAGCACCAGCAGCGGCTGGTGGAAGGCGCCGATCAGGTTCTTGCCGTGCTTGCTGTTGACCCCGGTCTTGCCGCCGACCGAACTGTCGACCTGGGCCAAGAGGGTGGTCGGGATCTGCACGAAGTCGAGGCCGCGCAGCGCCGTCGCCGCGGCGAAGCCGGCGAGGTCGCCGACCACGCCGCCGCCGAGGGCGACCAGCAGCGTCCGCCGCTCGATCCCCAGCGCCAGGATGCGGTCCAGGAGGTCGGCGAGGACGGTCATCGACTTGGTCGCCTCGCCCGGGGGCACGGTCAGGGTCTCGGCCGCGATCCCGGCTGCGGCCAGCGACGCCTCCAGCGCCGCACCGTGCAGCCCGGCCACCCGGGCGTCGGCGACCACGATTACCCGCTTGCCGCGGCCCAGCGCGGCGATGCGCTGCCCGGCCTCGGCCAGGGCGCCGGGACCGATGACGATGTCGTAGCTGCGTGGGCCCAGCCCGACGCGGATGGTCTCTCGTGTCATCTCAGGGGTTCAATCCGTCTGCCCCGCATGGGCGGTTTCGGTGGCGGCGGCCTCGGCCGCCAGATGCGCGTCGATGGCAGCCAGCACCCGGTCGACCGTCTCCTCGACCGGGCCGTCGCGGCTCTCCACCGTCATGTCGGCCAGGGCGTAGACCGGATAGCGCCGCTCCATCAGCCCCTCCAGCACCGCCTTCGGGTCGCCCTGGCGCAGCAGCGGCCGGTTGCTGCGCTTGGCGGTCCGCGCCGCCAGCACCGAAAGCTCCGCCTTCAGCCACACCGACAGTCCGTGCTCGGCGACCACCGCCCGGGTCTGCGGATCCATGAAGGCGCCGCCGCCGGTGGACAGCACCTGCACCGGGTCGTGCATCAGCCGGGCGATCACCCGCCGCTCCAGGTCGCGGAAGGCGGGCTCGCCGTAGCGCTCGAAGATGTCCGGGATGGTGCAGCCGGCCGCCGCCTCGATCTCGTGGTCGGCGTCGATGAAGCTCAAGCCCAGCCGCGCGGCCACGCGCTTGCCCACCGCGGTCTTGCCGGCGCCCATCAGGCCAACCAGAACCAGGGTGCGGGGCAAGGGGCGGTGCAGCGTGGTGATCATCGATCCTCTTCCGGGCCCGAACCTGAAGCTCAGGCGGGCGTGGCTGGCGGGGCGAGGCGGTTTGCCGCCGCCCTGCCGACGGCCTAAGATAGGGTTGCGCCGGGCCGGCCGCATCTGCTTTCTCCGGCCGTGGCCCGCGCATCGGCCTGTATTCACACCTGTCAGGGGTCCGTCTTGGCTCGTCGTCGTTCGAAGTCCCGCTTTGCGCAGAGTTCCGGTGGTGGCGGGGGCGGCGGCCTCGGCCGGGTGCTGGCGATCGCCGTGCTGCTGGTGATCGTCGGCGGTGGTGTCGCGCTCGCGGTGATCGATTTCCGGCCGCCGACCCAGACGGTCGAGAAGGTCATCCCGAACGACCGCTTCAAGTGACGCGATGACGGAGGCCGCGGCCCCGAAGCGCCGGCGCGGCCGTCCGCCGGCGCCGCGCCTCCTGCCGCCGCCCGCGGTCGAGGCCTTCCTCGACATGCTGGTGGCCGAGCGCGGCGCCGCCGCCAACACCCGCGAGGCCTATGGCCGCGACCTGCTCGACCTGAACCGCTTCCTCGAGGCCCGCGGCGGCGGCGTCGACCGCGCCGTCACCGAGGATCTGCGCTCCTATCTCGGCGACCTCGCTCGGCGCGAAGGGGCCAAGGGGGCGCGCACGGCCGCGCGCACCGCGGCCCGGCGCCTGTCGGCGATGCGGCAGTTCTACCGCTTCCTCGTGTCGGAGGGCCGGCGCCAGGACGACCCCTCCGCCACGCTCGATTCCCCGGCGCTGGGCCGGCCGCTGCCGAAGCTCTTGTCCGAGGACGAGGTCGAGGCGCTGATCGGCGCGGTCTCGGGCCTGTTCGCCGACCCGGAGCGGTTGGCCGAGGGGCTTCGGCTGATGGCCCTGCTCGAGATCCTCTACGGCGGCGGCCTGCGGGTGTCCGAGCTGGTCGGGCTGCCGCTCTCGGCCCTGGGGCGGGACGGGCGGGCGCTGATCGTGCGCGGCAAGGGCGACAAGGAGCGGCTGGTGCCGCTGTCGGAGCCCGCGCGGGATGCCATCGCAGCCTGGCTGCCGCATCGCGGCGTGTTCTTCGTCAAGGGCCGCGACCGCGGCTTCCTGTTCCCGTCGCGCACCGCCCGCGGCGGCTGCCTGACCCGGCAGCGATTCGGCCAGCTGCTGAAGGATCTCGCGGTCGAGGCCGGGATCGAGCCCAGCCGCGTCAGCCCGCATGTGCTGCGCCACGCCTTCGCCACCCATCTCCTGTCGCACGGCGCCGATCTGCGCTCGGTCCAGACCATGCTGGGCCATGCCGACATCGCCACGACCCAGATCTACACCCATGTGCTGGGCGACCGGCTGCAGAGCCTGGTGACATCCGCCCATCCGCTGGCGAAGAAACGGCCGTAGGTTGGGTTCGCGTGCCGCGAACCCAACCTACGAATCACGCCTCGGCGAAAGTCCACAGCCGATTCGCCAGGAAACCCCAGACCAGCACGACCAGCGTGGTCGCGGCCTGGGCCGGCAGATAGGGGGCGCCGAGCCGGCCGGCCAGCAGCGCCATCAGCAGGCCGGTCCAGGCGAAGCCGCCGGCGGCGACCAGGGCGAATCGCCAGGCCGCCTCGCGGTGCGGCCGGCCGCCGGCAAAGGTCAGCCGCCGGTTGAGCGCGTAGGAGACGAGACCGCCGGCGACATAGCCGGCCAAGGTCGCCGGCAGCGGCGCGGCGCCGCCCGATTCGACCAGTGCGATCAGCAGGGCGTAGTGGATGGCCGTCGCGACTGCACCGACGCCGGCGTAGCGGGCGAATTGAAGGGGTATCGCGGGAGGCGGCAAGGCCTGCATGCGGCCTGTCCTGGCACAGCGTCCAGCCGTCGTCACATGTCATCGCCGTAAGCGAAGGCCGGACGGATTGTATTTGCATTGACAGCGAGGCCCGGTTGCGGTTTCGCTGTTGCCGCTTGAGTCCTCTTGGAACGGAACGACGTGACCTTCCTGCCCCCGACGCTGCGACGACGACGCCTGCAGCCCGCCCTTCGCGGCGCGGCGGCCTGAGGCGTTCCGGGGTGCCTGCGACACCATGATGCGGGCGGGACGGAAGCCGGTCGGCGCGCGAACCGACGCTCTCCGTTCCAAGGATCCTTCTCCAGTGTATCTCCTGAAGACCGAACGGCCGCGGGATGCGGCCGAAGTCGACGCCCTGCTCGACATCGCCTTCGGCCCGAACCGGCAGACCAAGGTCTCCTACCGCTATCGCGACGGCATCGCGCCGGTGCGCAGCCTGTGCTTCGTGGTGCGCCAGGACGGCCGTCCCAGCGGCCGGATCCTCGGCTCGATCCGCTACTGGCCGATGCTGCTCGACTCCGGCCGGCCGACACTGCTGCTCGGCCCCCTGGCGGTGCAGCCGGAGCTGCGCGGCGCCGGCGTCGGCGCCGCGCTGATGCGCGGCAGCATGAAGCGGGCCGCCGATATGGGCCACCGGCTGGTGCTGCTGGTCGGCGACCTCGCCTACTACGCCCGCTTCGGCTTCCAGCCGGCGGCCCCGCTCGGCTTCGTGATGCCGGACGAGCAGCCGCACCGCCTGCTGGTGGCGGAGCTTCGGCTCGGCGCGCTGGAGGATGTTCCGGGCGGCGCGCTGCTGCGGGCAGACGCCGCGGTCAGCCCTGCACAGATTTCGGTCTCAATGCGCGCGGCCCTGTGTTAGACAGCCCCCCGATCCCGAGGGCCAGTCTCAACGCGGAATGAAGACCTTTCTCGAATTCGAAAAGCCGATCGCCGAGATCGAAGGCAAGATCGAGGAGCTTCGGCACATCACCGACGCCGGCGAGCTCAACATCGCCGACGAGGTCTCCCGGCTTCAGACCAAGGTCGACAAGCTGCTGCGGGACACCTATCGCGGGCTGACGCCGGCGCAGAAGGTGCAGGTCGCACGGCATCCGAATCGGCCGCACGCGCTGGATTACATCCAGGCGCTGATCACCGAGTTCCAGCCCCTGGCAGGCGACCGCGCCTTCGCCGAGGACCGCGCCATCATCGGCGGCCTCGGCCGGTTCCAGGACTGGTCCGTGGTGGTGATCGGGCAGGAGAAGGGCAACGACACCGAAAGCCGCATCCGGCACAATTTCGGCATGGCCAAGCCCGAGGGCTACCGCAAGGCGCAGCGCCTGCTCGACCTGGCCGACCGCTTCCATCTGCCGGTGATCACCTTCATCGACACCGCCGGCGCCTATCCCGGGGTGGCGTCGGAGGAGCGCGGCGTGGCCGAGGCCATCGCCAAGTCGATCGAATCCTGCCTCAAGGTGCAGGTGCCGCTGGTCTCGGTGGTGATCGGCGAGGGCGGCTCGGGCGGCGCCATCGGCATCGCCGTGGCCAACCGGGTGCTGATGCTGGAGCACTCGATCTATTCGGTGATCTCGCCGGAGGGCTGCGCCTCCATCCTGTGGCGCAGCAGCGCGCAGAGCCAGGAGGCCGCGGCGGCGCTGAAGCTGACGGCGCAGGACCTGAAGCAGCTCGGCGTCATCGACGGCGTGATCGAGGAGCCGGTCGGCGGGGCACACCGCTTCCCGGACCAGGCGTTTCGCGCTGTCGGCGACGCGATCGGGTCGGCGCTGGCCGGGCTGGTCGAGCTCGACGGCAAGACCCTGCGCGGCAAGCGGCGCGAGAAGTTCCTGGCGATCGGCCAGAACCTGGGCTGAGCGCTCTCTGTCAAACCCTTCAGCCGTCATCGCGAGGAGCGAAGCGACGTGGCGGTCCAGCGGCACCGACCCCTGGATCGCCACGCCCCTGCGGGGCTCGCGATGACGACTTCAAATCAGGTGCGGAGGGCTCTTCGCGCCGGGACTACCAGATCGACCCCGCGGCCCGGGCCGGCGCCCGCTCCTCGCCGGCCTCGATCCGCTCCAGGAAGTGGCCGAGCAGCCGTTCGTACAGCATGTCGCCCAGGCAGGCATCCTCCAGCCCGACATCGACGTTCGGGTTGTCGTTGACCTCGATCACCACCGGCCCCTGCGCCGTCTCCTTCAGGTCGACGCCGTACAGGCCGGCGCCGATCAGGGCGGCGGCGGCCAGCGCGGCCGACAGCACCGCAGGCGGCACGGCGTCGAGCGGCACCGGCTCGGTCGCGCCCTCCTCGCTGCTGCCGTCCCGGCCATGGCGGAAGATCTGCCAATGGCCGCGCACCATGCGATAGCGGCAGGCGAAAAGCGGGCGGCCGGCCAGCACGCCGACGCGCCAGTCGAAGTCGGTGTAAAGATACTCCTGCGCCAGGATCAGGCGCGACCGGCGCAGCAGCCGGCGCCCGGCCACCGGCAGCTCGGCCAGGGTGTCGACCCGGACGACGCCGCGCGAGCAGGCACCGTCCGGCGCCTTCAGCACCAGCGGAAAGCCCAGCGCCTCGCCGGCCGCCGCCAGCGTGTCGGCCCGCACCGCCAGCGTGCGCGGCTGCGGCACGCCCTCGGCCTTCAGCCGCTCGTGCAGGAACACCTTGTTGCAGCAGCGCAGGATCGACACCGGGTCGTCGATCACCGGCAGGCCCAGCCGGGCCGCGGTCTCGGCGAAGGCGTAGCTGGGCGACTGCAGCGCCGTGGTCTCGCGGATCAGCAGCGCGTCGAAGCCGCCCAGCCGCGGCAGGTCGCGATGGCCCAGGCATTCGGTGTCGATGCCCATCGATGACGCCACGTCGCGCAGCCGGGCGATGGTGCCGGGCTTGGACGGGGGCAGCGGGTCATCCGGGTTCACCAGCACGGCCAGGCGGGGGGCGCGGCGAAACGGGCGCGGCGTCGGCGGGGGGCCGGCCATCCGCTCCAGCGCCGCGCGCAGCAGGCGCTGCTGGCGCGGGTCCAGCCCGGCCAGCGGCTCCGCAACCACCTGCAGCAGAAGCGGACGGACCGGGTCGATCTGCAGGGTCATCAGCGGCAGGCCGAACGCCTGATAGGCCGCCTCGGCGACCTCCTGCAGATGCGGCTTGTTGCAGCGGCCGAGCGCCACGAACAGGCGCCGCGGCAGGATCAGGCGCCCGCCCCGGCGGCGCAGCGCGGCGAGCGCGCGGTCGACCGGCGCGTGGCGGCTGCGGATCAGCCGGTCGTCGGCCTGGTCGGCGAGATCCGCCGCGGTCGGGATCGCGGCATAGCCGCGGGCCTCGGCGATCAGCGAGACGTAATAGCCGAAGGAGAGGGGGCGCTGGTCGCGGCACAGATTGACCACGGTGACGCCCGGCGCGGCATCCGGCTCCGGCAGGTGGTGCCCGTCCAGCAGGTCGTCAGGGGCGACGACACGGCATTGGGGAGGCAGGTCGTCGGCCAGCCCATCGGGCTCGTCGGCGACGATCAGTGTGATGGCCATGGGTCCATGTGTGATGTGGCAATGACCCTCAGCCTCCCGCCGACCCGGATAAATTCGCCATTCGGATTTGCGGATCGGCGCTTAAGCGCTTATGTGTATATGTGTTTGCCAGGAGGGCTCGATGTCTGCAACCCGCTGGAACCTCGTCGTCTCGCAGTCTACCGACATCGCCTTGCGCCAGTTCCTGGCCAGCCAGGGCGGCGGTCGCAAGGGCGACCTGTCGCGCTTCGTCGAGGAAGCGGTGCGCGCGCATATCCTGGAGCTGACGGCGGCCCAGGCAAAGGCGGCCAATGCGGATGTCGACCAGGACACCCTCGATGCCGCGATCGATGAGGCCCTGGCTGCGACGCGTCGCTGATGCGCGTGATCCTCGACAGCAACGTCTTTCTCAGCGCGTTGCTGTCGCCCGGCGGCCCGCAGCATCGCATCTATGAAGCCTGGCGAGGCGGTCGCTTCGACATCGCGATCTGCACCGAGCAAATCGAGGAGCTGCGCCGGGCGAGCCGATATCCCAAGTTTCGCGGGATCCTGCAGCCTCATCGCGTCGGGCTCATGCTCAACAACCTGCAGCGGGCAGAGGTTTTCGACCGGCTTCCGGCCGGCCATGAGGCGACAGATCCGCAGGATGCCTATCTTCTCGCCTTGGCGGAAGTCTCCAGCGCCCAATATCTGGTCACTGGTGACAAGCGGGCGGGGCTGCTGCAACGCCGTTCGGTCGGTGCGGCGAGGATCGTCACCGCGACCGTCTTCTGCGGGCTCGTGCTCTAGCTTTCAGTCTCGAACACCCGCTGCGTGAAGCGTTCTGCGAGGCGGCCCAGCTCAGGGCCCAGCACGCGGTCTTCCGCCACCGGCGGCACGACGCGATGGATCTCGTCGACCAGATCCCGCAGCGCCGGCGGGGCCGCGCGACCGGTGACGTGCAGGGCCTGGGAGGCGATCACCGACAGCATGGCCAGCGCCGCGTCCAGGCAGCGGCCGGCGCGCTCCTCCTTGGCCCAGGCCAGGAAGGCCGGGGCGGCGACGTCGTCCTGGCCGGCGCCCGCCGCCTCGGTGCCGGGCAGGAAGGTGCGCTGCGCCGCCGCCTTGGCCTGCTCCAGATATCCGGTCACCGCCATCGGCACATAGCCCAGGCTGCCATGGCCGTCGCTGTCGCTGGGGTCGCGGCCGACCATCAGCAGGTCGGGCAGATGCGATACCCGGCCGGCCAGCAGCTTCGAGCCGTGGCGGTCGCACAGCAGGCAGAGATCGGCCCAGATCGCCGCCAGGTCGTCCAGCGCCGGCGCCGCTATGGCGTTGTGATAGCCGCCGGTGCTGAGGCAGCGGCCGTCCGGATGGCCCGGGCCGGCCTCGTCGGGCGGGATGTAGACCGGGTTGTCCGAGGCCGCGGAAAGCGACACCGCGGCCGCGCGCTCCGCCGCCGCCAGGGCCCGGTGCGCCTGGCCCAGCAGCCGCGGCACGATGCGGTAGCTGACCGGCGCCTGATAGCCGCGGCGCCCGTCGCCGGCGCCGTCCAGGAGGGTGCGCAGGTTGCGCAGCGCCGCGGCGTCATGCGCGTCGCCCCACAGCGCGTCCAGCGCGGCGTCGTAATGCTCCAGCGGCGCCCGGAAGGCCTCGATTGACAGGGCGAAGACGCTCTCCGCCAGCCGGATGCGGTTGCGCGCCGCCAGGGCCGAATCGGCCAGCAGCGCCGCGGCGCAGGGCGACCCGTTGATCAGCGATCCGCGCTCCTTCACCTCGAGGTCGAAGCGGGCGCTGAGCCCGGCGAACAGCGGGTAGAGCGCCAGGATCTCGCCGGCCCCGCCCTGGCCGCCGGCGGGCACCGCGGGCAGCGGGCCGCCGTCCAGCATGGCGGCGACGGCCAGCGCGATCCGCGGCGTGGTGGCGGCGTGGCCTTCCAGGAAATTCGCCAGCCGGGCCAGCACGATGCCGCGCACCACCCGCTCCGGCAGCTTGTCGCCGAAGGCGGTGGCGGCGGCGAAGGCCTTGATCCGGGCGTGGCGGTCGCGCTCCTCGCGCCGCAGGCGCCGGTCGGCCAACTCGCCCATCGCCGTGGTCACGCCGTAGATGACGAGGTCCGGGTCGGTGTCGATCAGCCGCAGGAAGGCGGCGCGGCACTCCGCGATCCGGGTCAGCGCCGCCTCGCTGATGCACACGCCCTCGCCCCGCCAGGCGACGCGGTGCACCGCGTCCAGGGTGATGTCGGCTCTCCTGGTCAGCGCCACTGTCATCGGCATGCGCTCCCGCCTCGATGGCGGGAGCTTCGCAAAAGCAAAGGCCGGCGGCGATGGGATTCGCCGCCGGCCTCTTCCGGTCCGATATGGTGTCGCGGTGCTTACGCCACCGACCCGTGGCAGTGCTTGAACTTCTTGCCCGAGCCGCAGGGGCAGGGGGCGTTGCGCGGGGTGTGGGCCCAGTCCGGGTTCAGCGCCAGGGCGGCGCTGGCGGCCGCCACCGCGCCGGCGGCGGTCGCCGTCTCAGGCTCCGGCGGCGCGCCCAGCGCCGGGTCGAAGCGGCTTTCGTGCATCTCGCGCTGCATCGCCGCGCGCTGCTGGGCCTCGACATCCTCCGGCCGGGTGACGCGCAGCTCGACCTGCGCCAGCACCTGGGTGACGTTCTCGCGCAGGCCGGCCAGCATCTGCTCGAACAGGTTGAACGCCTCGGCCTGGTATTCGCGCAGCGGGTCGCGCTGGGCATAGGCGCGCAGGTTGATGCCCTGGCGCAGATGGTCCAGCGTCAGCAGGTGGTCCTTCCAGCTCTGGTCCAGGATCTGCAGCAGCAGGCTCTTCTCCGCCATCTGCATGATCTCGGCGCCATAGGCCTCGACCTTGGCCGCCATCTTGGCGTCGACCGCGGTCTGGATCCGCTCCTCGATCTCGCGGTCGGCGATGCCCTCTTCCTTGCCCCATTTCTTGATCGGCAGGTCGAGGCCGAAGATGCGCAGCACCTCCTCGTGCAGCCCGTCGATGTTCCACTTCTCGGCGTAGCTGTTCTCGGGGATGGCGCGGGCGACCATGCCGGTCACCACCTCCTGCCGCATGTCGGCGACCATGGCGCTGGCGTCGTCCGCCTGCATGATCTCGCGCCGCTGCTCGTAGATCACCTTGCGCTGGTCGTTCATCACGTTGTCGAAGCGCAGCAGGTTCTTGCGGATGTCGAAGTTGCGCGCCTCGACCTTCTCCTGCGCCTTCTCCAGCGCCCGGTTGATCCAGGGGTGGATGATCGCCTCGCCCTCCTTCAGGCCGAAGCGGCGCAGGATGCCGTCCAGCCGCTCGGAGGCGAAGATCCTCATCAGGTCGTCTTCCAGCGACAGGAAGAACTTCGACCCGCCGGGGTCGCCCTGGCGGCCGGAGCGGCCGCGCAGCTGATTGTCGATGCGGCGGCTCTCGTGCCGCTCGGTGCCGACGACGTAGAGGCCGCCGGCCGCCAGCACGATCTCCTTGTTCTTCGCCACCTCGGCCCGGATCTCGGCCTCGCGCCGGTCGCGCGCCGCCGGGTCGTCGATGCCGGCGAGCTCCAGCGCCACCCGCATCTCGACATTGCCGCCGAGCTGGATGTCGGTGCCGCGGCCGGCCATGTTGGTGGCGATGGTCACCGCGCCGGGCCGGCCGGCCTGGGCGACGATATAGGCTTCCTGCTCGTGGAAGCGGGCGTTCAGCACGTTGTGCGGGATCTTCTCCCGCTGCAGCAGCGCCGCCAGCGTCTCCGACTTCTCGATCGACACGGTGCCGACCAGCACCGGCTGCGCCCTGGCGTTGCACTCGCGGATCAGGGTGACGATGGCGTCGTATTTCTCGCGGACGGTGCGATAGACCTCGTCGTCCTCGTCCTTGCGGATGACCGGGACGTTGGTCGGGATCTCCACCACCTCGAGGTTGTAGATCTCGCCGAACTCGGCGGCCTCGGTCTGCGCCGTGCCGGTCATGCCGGCCAGCTTCGGGTACAGGCGGAAGTAGTTCTGGAAGGTGATCGAGGCGAGGGTCTGGTTCTCGCGCTGGATCTCGACCCGTTCCTTGGCCTCGATTGCCTGGTGCAGGCCCTCGGAATACCGCCGGCCTTCCATCATGCGGCCGGTGAATTCGTCGATGATGACGACTTTGTCGTCCTTGACGATGTAATCCCGGTCCAGCTGGAACATCACATGGGCGCGGAGCGCCTGGTTGACGTGATGGACGGCGTTCACATTGTGTATATCGTACAGGTTCTCGCCCTGCAGCAGGCCGGCCTCGATCAGCAGGCGCTCGATCTTCTCCTGGCCGGCCTCGGTCAGGGCGACGGTCTTCTGCTTCTCGTCGTGCTCGTAGTCCTCGACCGCGACCAGGCTCGGGATCAGCCGGTCGACGCGCATGTACATCTCCGACGAATCCTGCGCCGGGCCGGAGATGATCAAGGGCGTCCGTGCCTCGTCGATCAGGATCGAATCGACCTCGTCGACGATGGCGAAGTTGAACGGCCGCTGGACCATGTCCTCGAGCCGGAACTTCATGTTGTCGCGCAGGTAGTCGAAGCCGAACTCGTTGTTGGTGCCGTAGGTGATGTCGGCGCCGTAGGCCGCCCGGCGCTGGTCGTCGTCGAGGCCGTGCACGATGCAGCCGACCGAGAGGCCGAGGAAGCGGTAGATCCGGCCCATCCACTCGCTGTCGCGCTGGGCCAGGTAGTCGTTGACGGTGACCACGTGCACGCCCTTGCCGGCCAGGGCGTTGAGATAGACGGCCAGGGTGGCGACCAGGGTCTTGCCCTCGCCGGTCTTCATCTCGGCGATCTTGCCCTGGTGCAGCACCAGGCCACCGACCAGCTGGACGTCGTAATGGCGCTGGCCCAGCACCCGGCGGGCCGCCTCGCGCACCGTGGCGAAGGCCTCCGGCAGCAGGTCGTCCAGCGTCTCGCCCTTGTCCAGCCGGGCGCGGAACTCCTGGGTCCTGGCCTGAAGCTGTTCGTCGCTCAGCGCCTGGACCTGGGGCTCCAGGGCATTGGCCTCGACCACCGGGCCGGTGATCAGCTGTTTGACGAAGCGATCGTTGGAAGAACCGAACAGCTTTCGGGCGAGCGCACCGAACATCGAAACCTCGACTAGGGCAGGGAGAGCACGCGACAGCACTCCCCCTGGAAATTGGGGCCGCGACACCCGGCTTTCAACGCGGCGCGGCACCATAGCGGAAGGGCCCGGCCCTGCCAATGGGCCCCCCGAAACGGCCAAGAAGGGCGGGACGGCCATGCCGCCCCGCCCGGCCTGACCGCCTCAGCTGGCCGGGTCGGCGGCGATGGCGCTGCCCTTCAGCACGACCGGGCGGGTGGTCTCGCCGGTGATGCCGAAATCGCTGTCGTTGATCATCATCAGCGACCCGTCGCCGGTCAGCGCCAGGCCTTCGATCTTGACCGGCACCTCCGGATGGTCGGCGCTGTCGAAGCGCAGCGTCTTGGTCACCGGCACGATCTTCGCGGCGGCCAGATCCTTCGACTGCTCCAGGCTCGGCGCGGTCTTCAGGTCGTCCCAGGCGGTGCCGTGGATGTCGGTGGCGCCGGCCAACGACACCTCATACAGCTTGGTGGTGCCGTCGGTGCGCTCCAGCACCAGGAAGCGGTCGGGGCCGAGGCCCATGATCTCGCTGATGCGCGGGTCGCTCTGCTTCTTCGACGGGTCCAGCCGGAAGCTCTGCGGGTCGTCCAGCGTGTAGACGTACTCGCCGGTGACCGCGAGGGTCGCCGGGTCGAGGGTCCACAGCCGGGCGTTCTTCGAGCCGCGATAGGTGTCGGCGTCCGGGTTGGCCAGCGGGTTCTGGATGATGGTGGCGAAGCGCTTGCCGTCCGGGGTGATCGCCAGCGATTCCAGGCCGCGGTTGAGGAAGCGCTTGGCCAGGACGGCCGGCAGGCCGCCGTCGACCGGGTAATGCGCGCCCTTGAAGTCGTCCTCGGTGCCCTGCGGCACGATCCGGCGCAGGATCTTGCCGTCGGCGGCGACATGCAGCAGCGACGGGCCGTTCTCCTCCGACACCCAGAAGCTGCCGTCGGCCATCGGCACCACCGACTCGGCGTCGACCGCGTCGGGGTTCTGCGCGAGCGTCTTGCCGGACAGGTCGATCGGCTGCTCGGTCGAGGCGTGGGTCAGCGGGTTCAGCAGGCCGTTGACCGGCTTGCCGTCGCCGTCCCTGAGCGGCAGCACGGTGTCGACCGTGAAGCTGCCGCCGTCCTTCAGCGTGATCCGGTAGATCGTCGGCGAATAGTCGGGCAGCGGGTAGATGCGGGCGCCCTTGAGGTCGCCGCAGATCGTCTTGCCGTCGACCCCGAACACGTCCTCGACATCGCCGCAGGTGAAGTTCGGGCCGCGGTCGGAGATGGTCCAGAAGGTCATCGGCGGGTCGCCGGCGCGGCGGCCGGCGCCGCTGCCGATGCCGACGTTCAGCTCCCGCGTCTTGCCGCCGGGCACCGAGATGCTGCCGAGCGCCAGCTTCGGGTCGGTGCTGGTGTAGCTGGTCAGGGTCTCGGCCGCCTGCGCGGCCGGCAGGATCGCGGCCGAGAGCAGCAGGGCCGCAAACGCGGAACGGAACGCCATGAACCCCTCCTTAATTCTTTGTCACCTTGGCCGGCGGATCGGGATGCCGCCGCTGGGGGGCGCCGCCGGGAAGCCGTCCGTCTTCTAGGATTTCCCGCGTGTCGCGCCGGTGACGGTCGTGTTAAGCTTTGATGACAGCGGCTTCGGCCCGGCCGGCAGCGGCCCTTGGTCCGCTTGTGCCCCGTTTCCGCCTGTGCTTTACCTGTCGGCCACGTCGCGCAGCTGGCGCCGCCGCGATCCCATGACCGGATGCCGGCACGTCTCCGCCGAGGCGCCACTCGTCCCACAGGATCTGAAAGGACGCGTTTGATGTCTTCCCTCGCCCTCCGCCTGCTCGCCGGCGCGGCTGCCCTGACGCTCCTGGCCGGTCCGGTCCTGGCCCAGGATGCGGCCAAGCCCGCCGAGGCGCCGGCCGCCGCCCCCGCGGCCGCCGGCGACCAGGCCGGCAAGCCCGACGATCCGGTGGCGGCCACGGTGAACGGCCAGCCGATCCTGCGCTCCGAGGTGCTGGAGGCGATCAACAGCCTGCCGCAGCAGTACCGGCAGATGCCGGTCGAGATGCTGGTGCCGCTGATGGCCGAGCAGGTGGCGACCGCCCGCCTGGTGGCGCAGAAGGGCGTCGACGCCGGGCTGCAGAACGACCCCGAGGTCAAGGACCGGCTGGCGACGGCCGAGCGCCGGATCATCCAGGACGTCTGGCTGCAGCGCCAGCTGAAGGCCAAGATCACCGACCAGGCGATCCAGGACGCCTACAAGAAGTACCTGGCCGACAACCCGCCGCAGGACCAGGTCAAGGCCCGCCACATCCTCGTCGACAGCGAGGACAAGGCCAAGGATCTGGTCAAGAAGCTGGAGGGCGGCGCCAAGTTCGAGGAGCTGGCCAACGCCAACACCACCGACCCGTCGGGCAAGGATTCCGGCGGCGACCTGGGCTGGTTCTCCAAGGAGCAGATGGTGCCGGAATTCGCCGACGCCGCCTTCAAGCTGGAGAAGGGCAAGTTCACCACCGCCCCGGTGAAGACCCAGTTCGGCTGGCATGTCATCCTGGTCGAGGACAAGCGCACCCTGCCGCAGCCGACGCTGGACGAGGTCAAGCCGCAGATCGAGGAGCAGCTGTCGCAGCAGCTGGTGCCGCAGATCATCGCCGAGGTGAAGCAGGGCGCCGAGATCGTGGTGATGGGCCAGGACGGCAAGCCGCTGCCCCCGCCCAGCACCGACGCGCCGGCCGCCGATCCCGCGGCCCCGGCCGCGCCGGCCGGCGAGCAGCCGCAGCAGCCCGCGCCGAGCAAGTAGCCGGCGCGACGAGACGGGGGAGGGGACCATGGCCGGAGCATTGCCGCGTTCGCCGCTCGCGCCCGAGCGGCTGCCGGACCTGTCGCCGATCGCGGGCGTGCGGCTGGCCGCCGCCGCCTGCGGGCTGAAGAAGACGGGGGCGCCGGACGTGCTGTTCGTCGCCCTCGACCCCGGCACCAGTGCGGCGGGCGTCTACACCCGCTCGCGCTGCCCCTCGGCCCCGGTGGACTGGTGCCGCCGGGCGCTGCCCCAGGGCTCGGCCCGGGCGGTGGTGGTGAATGCCGGCAACGCCAACGCCTTCACCGGCCAGGCCGGGGTGAAGACGGTGGCGTCGACCGTGGTGGCCGCGGCCAAGCTGGTCGGCTGCGAGTGGGAGGAGGTGTTCGTCGCCTCCACCGGCGTGATCGGCCAGCCGCTGCCGGAGGACCGCATCGCCCGGCACCTGCCCGATCTGGCCAAGGTGCTGGGCGAAGACTGGGCGGGGGCGGCGGAGGCGATCCGCACCACCGACACCTTCGCCAAGGGCGCGACGCGCACCGCCACGATCGGCGGCACCGTGGTCACCCTCACCGGCATCGCCAAGGGGTCGGGCATGATCGCGCCGGACATGGCGACGATGCTGTCCTTCGTGTTCACCGACGCCGCCATTCCGGCGCCGCTCTTGCAGAAGGCGCTGGCGGCGGCGGTCGACACGTCGTTCAACGCCATCACGGTGGACGGCGACACCTCGACCAGCGACACGCTGATGCTGTTCGCCACCGGCCAGGCCGGCAACCCGGTGCCGGCCGGGGGCGACGGCGACCTGGCCGACTTCCAGCGGGCGCTGGACGACCTGACCGCCGACCTGGCGCGCCAGGTGGTGTGCGACGGCGAAGGCGCGCAGAAGCTGATCACCATCAGGGTCCGGGGCGCGATCTCCGATCGCTCGGCCCGGCGCATCGGCCTGGCCATCGCCAATTCGCCGCTCCTGAAGACCGCGGTGGCGGGCGAGGACGCGAACTGGGGCCGCATCGTCATGGCGGTGGGCAAGTCGGGCGAGCCGGCGGACCGGGACAAGCTCGGCATCGCCATCGGCGGCGTGCAGGTGGCGCGCGACGGCATGGTGGTGGACGGCTATGACGAGGCGCCGGTGGCGGCGCATATGAAGACCCGGTCGATCGAGATCGAGGTCGACATCGGCATCGGCCGCGGCCAGGCCACGGTCTGGACCTGCGACCTCACGCATGGGTATATCTCCATCAATGCGGATTACCGTAGTTAGCCCGGACTGAAGCGGAGCTGGCACGGGACGAACTGAGGTCGGCCAGTGCATCGGGGCAAGGGCAGGATATCGAGCGTCTTCATAGGGCCTCCGGCGAGGCCTTCTCGGAACAGCGTCCGGCCTTCCGTGGCCCGCTCCGGCCCGGGCCCGTCCCACCCCAGCCGAGAGCCCGTGGCCCCGTGACCGAGCTGCCGGAGGAGCTGGAGACCGAGCGGCTGAGGCTGCGCCGGCACCGCCCCTCCGATGCCGGGGAGATCACGCATCTGCTGGACGACTGGGAGGTGGTGCGCTGGCTGTCGGACGTGCCGTTCCCCTACCGCTTCGCCGATGCCGAGGACTGGATCCGGACGGCGGAGAAGCGCTGGATCGCGGGGCGCGAGTACCAGTTCGTGGCGACGCTGGCCGACAGCGGCGCCGTGATCGGCCATATGGGGCTGGCGATCGCGACCAACGGCCGGGTGGGCAGCTTCGGCTACTGGTTCGGCCGGCGCTACTGGGGCCAGGGCTTCGCCACCGAGGCGGCGCAGGCGGTGATCGCGTTCGGCTTCCTCGATCTGCGGCTGGAGCGGATCCAGGCCGCCTACCACCCCGACAACGGCCCGTCGGGCCATGTGCTGGTCAAGGCCGGGCTGATGACCGACGGGATCAAGACCATTGAGTTCAAGGCGCTGGGGCAGGCGGTGCCCTGCCCTCTCTTCGCCCTCAGCCGCCAGGATTATCTGAAGATCTATGCCGCCTGACGCCCCCGCCCCTGCCGTTCCCGCCGCGCCCGCCCTGCCGATGGTGCTGGTGGTGGCCGTCGCCCTGGTCGACGCCGACGGCCGGGTGCTGATCGCGCAGCGGCCGCCGGGCAAGTCGATGGCGGGCCTGTGGGAGTTCCCGGGCGGCAAGGTCGATCCGGGCGAGACGCCGGAGGCGGCGCTGATCCGCGAGCTGCGCGAGGAGCTGGCGATCGACACGGAGGAGAGCTGCCTGGCCCCCTTCACCTTCGCCAGCCACCGCTACGAGCGTTTCCACCTGCTGATGCCGCTCTACCTCTGCCGCCGCTGGCAGGGCACGCCGCAGCCGCGCGAGGGCCAGACCCTGGCCTGGGTGGCGCCGAACAAGCTGCGCGAGTATCCGATGCCGCCGGCGGACAAGCCGCTGGTGGCGATGTTGAGGGATGTGGTGTGAGGGAGGCAGAGCTCTCAGGAGTCGTCGTTATGAAAAGTGCAGCGACATCGCGGGAATTCGCTAAAAATGTACTATGACCGCTATAGCCCTTGTCTCTTGACGCGGCCGGCGGGCGGCGCTGTCCGCCAGATAATCGAGTTTGTAGACATTTATTGGCTATCCTGATGTTTTGAATTGAGGTTCGATAGCTAAAATGAAATCGCCTAAATTTCGCTTCTCTCTAAAGGATTTAGAAAGTTGTTTAAACACGGATTCTATAAAACTGGCATGGAAGAAAAAGCTCGGTGCTCAAATCAGAAAACAAATTATCGTCGATTTAATTGAATTTAAAGATATAGATCAGGAAATAGACATAATTGCACAAGACATTTGCTCAGAAATATCATCAGCTCAGTATTATCCTAATAAACCGAAGCACTATCTAGTAGAAAAATCGAGAGGCCTTTGTAGGCAGATGACTCTCGCCCATCCTAGAGATCTGATTGTGCTGCAATGTCTATCAAGTGCATTGTATAAGGAAATAAAGGGCAGTCAGCCAACGAAGAAAGCCTTTTTCGAACCCGGTGATCAAAAGTTTAGCAAAGATCAACTTCTTATTGAGGAAGGTGACTACGGCGCAATCGCTTCATGGAAGAGGTTTCAACAAAAAATATTTGAATTTTCGAAGGAACGCAGATTCATCGTTGTAACAGATGTGGCCAATTTTTATGATTTCATAAATTTCTCACACATGAGAAATATTATATCTTCGTTATGTAACATAAAGGAGCCAATATTAGATTTCTTAATATTTATTCTTAATGAAATTTCCTGGAATCCTGATTTCATGCCCAGAAATGGGATAGGGTTGCCGCAGATGGAGCTTGAGGCCCCAAGAGTACTTGCAAATGCGATGCTATATGAACTTGATAAAGTAGCAGAAGAACATTCCTTCGGCGACTATGTTAGATTTATGGATGATATAGACGTTGGAGTTGACACCATACACGCGGCTAAATGTGTTGTCAGGGATATCGATCTGGCTTTACAGTCAAGACAACTCCGCCTTAATTCAAGTAAAACAATGATATTGCGGACGGAAAATGGTGACGCTCAACGACACTTCTGTATAAAAGAGAATAAATTTCTCGATTATTGTTCGAAATTGCTGTCTAGAAAAAGGGAATTAAGTATAGAAGTCGCAAAGAAAGCATTGATCAAAAGCTATGAGATATGGGCGAATAGAGATGAAAAAGGTAATATAGGAGAAAATAGTAGATTCTTTATTGGTAACGGGGAAAAAATTTTTAAAAGGATCTTAAAATGTATGAAGTATGCAAATTTATATCCTAGAGTGGATGATCTTTTGTGGCTGATAAAACAAAGACCCAGTCTGCGGTCTTCCTGTTTCAGGGAATTATATCGTACAAAGAACGCAAACTACGTTTTCAGCGAAATTTTAAAATCTTTCTATAATGAAACATTTGTTGATGATTCCGTTTTCGTGGAAATGGCTATATTTTGCATCCATGCAAGATTCCAGTATAGCAAAGAATTGATATTGGAGATAAAAGGCTTCATAGAATTCTTGACGGAAAAAAATACAACGTTCACAATATACTCAGCTATACTTATTGCATCAAGGTTTTTGAAGCCTGGAGAAATTCTAAAAATAATAGAGACGTCTTATAATACGTGGCGATCAGATTATTGGCTTTCGCGTGTAGTTGGCGGTCTTTCCCCGAGGATGTTTGGAAATAACCAGATCAATAAAAAATTTGAAGCCATTGTGAGGCTTTCTGGAAGCCAAGATGCTCAGGCTGTTCTTGATTTCCACATCAAGATTAGATCAGATGTTAACAGTGTTGCTAAAATATTCTCATATGCAAAAAGTGAAAATTACACATATCCACAGAATATATATTATCCAAAAGCGCTAATAATATTGTCGATATATAGAAATAAGCAAGCAAGTCACTATTTATCCAAAATACTTAGCACGCACAAATCTCTGTCAGAAGATGATTTTTATAAGCGGTGGGCCGCCTGGAGCTAACAAGAGGAGGAATTCGAATTCGGTGACAGTGCACTGGACTGCACCCCCGGGATGAGACAGAAGACGTGGAGACGAAAGGGGGCTGCCGGGTCAGTGGGGTCGAGTGTTCGTGACGTCGGCGGTCAAAGGCTAACGCTCGTCGATCAGGTTCTCCGACCACTCCCGCGCGCTGTGCAGGATGCGCAGGATCCTCACCGTGCCATCCTCGATCCGGTAGATCACGAAATAGGGCGTGCGCCCGACGGTCAACTCGCGGGTGCCCTCCACCCGGCCCGGCCGTCCACTATGCGGCAGCTGGAGCAGCGTCAGGACGCGAGCCAGAATCCGCTCATCGACGAGCGCAGCTGCGCGAGGATTCTCGGCTTCGATGTGGTCGTAGATGGCGAGACGATCCCCCTCGGCGGCCGGGCGCCAGCGCAGCTTCAAGATTTGCCGGCGGCCAGCTTGCGCCGAGTCTGAGCCCGCCGCGCGGCGAACCTGGCTTCCACCTCGTCATGCGGGACGTCCGGCCGCGGGTCGTCAAGCGCCTCCCGCACCTTGGCGCGGACCCACGCGTCATAGGCCTCCGGGTCGACCGCCAGCCCGGCCGGCAGGGCACCCTCATTCGCGACCCGGGTGAGCAGCATCCGCACCGCATCGGATACGGTTAGCCCCATCTGCGCGAGCACCAGCGACGCCTTGTCCCTCAAGACGGGGTCGATGCGGGTCTGGATCAGTGCACTTGCCGCCATGTCGATCCTCCTGTGCGGTCACAGTGTACTGCAAACGCATTACACGTCAAGCTGGTGAAGTGGACCCGGGCGAGGCAGGGAATTGGGGCGGCATCGCCGCCAAACACTCGAGGTAGGAGCCGTATGCCTTGATCGGGCACGTACGGATCCGTGCGGGGGGCGCTCAGCAATGGGCGTCCCTACCGCGATCCGAATTGCCTTACGGCTTGCGGCCGATCACGGCGCCGTTCGCGGCGGGTGCGTCGAACCGGACCGTCTCGACGTGCCGGAATCCGGCGTCCTCGAGCCACGCCGAATATTCGGCCGGCGTGTAGTTTCGCCCTTCCGTCTCGATCAGCATGTTGAGGCTCATCAGCGCGGCCGGCGCCGGCCCGGTCTTCTCGTCATTGACGAGAAGCTCGCTGATGACGACGGCGCCGCCGCTCGGCAGAGCCGCGAAGGACCGGCGCAGCAGGGCGCGGTTCTTCGCCTCGTCCCAATCGTGCAGGATCATCGACAGGAGATGCACGTCGTGATCCCCGGGAAGCTGCTCGAAGAAGCTGCCGCCTGCGGTCTCGATCCGGTCGGTCAAGCCGGCCCCGGCGATCTTTCCCGCGGCGATCGCGGCCACATGCGGCAGGTCGAACACGGTCGCGCGCAGCGCCTCATACTGTCTGCAGAGCTCGATGTCGTACGCGCCCGATCCGCCGCCGATGTCCAGGAGGCGGCGGAAACGACCGAGATCCACGGCTTCGCCGAGCTTGCGCGCGGTCATCGTGGAAAGCGAATGCATCGCCTCCCAGAAGAGGGCCAGCATCGTCGGATCCTCGCCGTCGAAGATCGAGGATTGCACCGTGGGGTCCCACGTGGTCGGCCGATTCGTGCGCAGCGCTTCGGCAAGCCTTCCCCAGCCCGCGTAGAGCCGCTTGTCGGCCATCTGCACGAAGCCACCGAAGTAATACGGCTTTCCGCGCACGAGATAGGCTTCGCTCAAGGGCGTATTGCGATAACGGCCGTCCGTTTTCTCCAGAAGCCCGAGTGCAGCGCAGCCGGTCAACAGCATCTCGGCCGGGCGTGGATGCAGGCCGAGCGCTTGCGCGAGCTCCGCAACCGTGGTGCCGGCGCCGCCCGCCAGGCGGCTGAAGAGGTCCAGATCATGCGCGGCGGCCAGGGTCTTGAAGGCCCAGAAACCGGTCGAAAGCGCCATCAGCGGGACGGCGGAAGGAAGCTCCGGCGGGGCGGCAAGAGTGTTTGTTCGAGGCATTTCGGCCTCCCATGTTCCAGACTGCGACCGATCCGACTGCGGAACTTATGAAAAAAGCTCTTCAAGCCGTTGTTACCCGGGTCACAGGCCAGAATTACGGTGACAGTGCACTTTTAGCAGGCTTCCGCCCGCGTCTGGCCGGAGCGAGAGGCCTGCCGCTCTCGCGTTCGAGCCGGTCCAGGAACTCGCGGCCGCCGAGCGGCCGGCCGATCTGCTCGGCCCGCCGCAACCGCATCGACGCCGCCTCGTCCTCGCCGGCGGCGAGGACCGCGGCGAAATCGGGATGGCGCGACAGCACAGGCTCCGCGGCGGTCAGGCCGTCCGCCTCGATCCGGCCGAGATGGACCGGCGCGCTGGACCAGGGCCAGTCCGCCGCCCGCTCCACCAGCCCGGCCCGCACCGGATTGAGCGCAACGTAGCGCAGCGCCGCCCCGAGATGCTCCTCATCCATCGCGACGCAGCCGAAACGCCCCTGCCAGAAATGGCCGCTGCGCCCGAGCCGGGCATGGATGTGGCCGGCATAGTACCGGTGCACCGGCGCCAGCGCCCGGCGGAGACCGTCCGGATCGCTCGGCACCAGGATCAGATGGACGTGGTTCGGCATCAGCACCCAGGACCAGACCTCGACCTCCGCCGCCGCGCAGTGGGTGCCGAGCAGGTCGCGGTAGAGCGCGTAATCCGCGTCGCAGAAGAAGGTCTGCGCCCGTCCGTTGCCGCGCTGGGTGACATGGTGCGGAAGCCCCGGAAAGACCGCACGCGCCAGCCGAGCCATGGCCCCTCCCGTCCTGCGCCGTCAGCATAGCATGGCGCCCAAAAACTGCACTGTCACCGAATAAGCGGATGACGGGCCAGGAGCCGGCATCTCGATATGTTCCCTTTTTGTTCTTGACATGATGCCGCATCGCGCCGCATAATCCAGGCACAGTCGAAGAGTTGCGCCCGCCCGGCCCCGCCGCGGCGGGCTTTTTCATGCGAGGACGGGATGGAGCTGAAGCAGCTGAAGAAGAGCCATTGGCATTTCATCGCGTGTTTTCTCAGCCACGGCGTCGCGTCCCAGGCGGCCTTGGGGGCCGGCTACTCGAAGAAGAACCCCGGGACCGTCGGCTGCCGCCTGCTGCACAAGCCGGAGGTCCTGGCCGGCTGCCTCATGCAGGCGATCGCGATGCACGCCGAGGGGCAGGGGCCGGACGGGCGGGCGGTGCGCCAGCTGTGCGAGATCGTCCCGGACCGCCTGGGAAAGGGCCTGAACGAGCATGATTTCGCCGGCCTGCCGTCGGTCGAGGAGGCGTTCCGGCAATTCTGCCTCGCCCTGGGGCTGGACCAACGCAGGATGATGCCGCTGCCCATGCCGATCCTGCCAAGGCCGGCACCGGATGGGACCGGGACGGCGCCGGACGGGGCGGAGGCCGCGGCCGTACCGGCGGCACCGGCCGCGCCGCGGGCGCCGCTGGCCCCGCCGCGGCTGAGGCTGGCGCCCACCTTCCGGGGTCTCAAGAAGCCGTCGCGCTACAAGGCGCTGCATGGCGGGCGCGGCTCGGGCAAGTCGCATGTCTTCGCCGAGCTCCTGGTGCGGCGCTGCTTCGAGCGGCCGACCCGGGCGGTGTGCATCCGCGAGGTGCAGCGGTCGCTGGACCAGTCGGTGAAGCGGCTGATCGAGGACAAGATCCAGGCGCTCGGCCTCGGCGCCGCCTTCACCGTCCAGGCCGACCGGATCCTCGGGCCGGGTGAGGGGCGGATCATCTTCCAGGGCATGCAGAACCACACGGCGGAGAGCATCAAGTCGCTGGAGGGCTACGACATCGCCTGGGTGGAGGAGGCGCAGTCGCTGTCGAAGCGCAGCCTGGAGCTGCTGCGCCCGACCATCCGCAGGCCGGAGTCGGAGCTGTGGTTCTCCTGGAACCCGACCCGGCCGGACGACCCGGTCGACCAGCTGTTCCGCGCCGGGGCGAAGCCGCCGCGAACCACGCTGATCGAGGCCAACTGGATGGCGAACCCGCATTTCCCGAAGGTGCTGAAGGCGGAGATGGAATGGGACCGCGAGCGCGACCCGGACAAGTACCAGCATGTCTGGCTGGGCGGCTATCAGCGCATCAGCGAGGCGCGGGTGTTCCGCAACTGGCGGGTCGAGCCGTTCGAGACGCCGGCCAAGGCCCGCTTCCTGTTCGGTGCCGACTGGGGCTTCGCCCGCGACCCGACCGTGCTGGTGCGCTGCTTCCTGGTGGGCCGGACGCTGCATGTCGACCACGAGGCCTATCGGGTCGGCTGCGAGATCGACCGCACGCCGGCGCTGTTCGACACGGTGCCGGGGGCGCGCGACTGGCCGATCGTGGCCGACGGCGCCCGGCCGGAGACGATCAGCTACATGCAGCGCTACGGCTTCCCGCGGCTGCGGGCGGCGGCGAAGGGCGCCGGGTCGGTCAAGGAGGGCGTCGAGTTCCTGAAGAGCTGCGACATCCTGGTGCATCCGCGCTGCCGGCACCTGATCGACGAGCTGGCGCTGTACAGCTGGCGCACCGACCCGCGCACCGGCGACGTCCTGCCCGAGCTGGAGGACCGCGAGAACCACGCCATCGACGCCCTGCGCTATGCCCTGGAAGGCCAGAGGAGCGGCAGCACCTACGACGCCAGCCTGAGCTGGGTGGGGACGGGGAGGTGGTGAGGATGGCTGCGTAGGCTGGGTTCGCGTAGCGAACCCAGCACGGGGACGGCGGGCTGTTGGGTTCGCCAAGCGGCGAACCCAACCTACGATGTCAGCTCTTCCTTCGCAGCCAATGCGCGATCTCGCCGACGATGCCGCGGCGGAACAGCAGGACGACGACGACGAAGATCGCGCCGGTCACCACCGTCACCGGCAGGGCGGATTCGGCCAGGTAGTTCTGCAGCGTCACCACCAGGCCGGCGCCGACCACCGGGCCGACCAGCGTGCCGATGCCGCCGAGCAGCGTCATCAGGATCACCTCGCCCGACATCTGCCACTGGATGTCGGTCAGCGAGGCCAGCTGGAACACCAGCGCCTTGGTGCCGCCGGCGAGGCCGGCCAGCGCCGCCGACATGACGAAGGCGGTCAGCTTGTAGGCGTCGACCCGGTAGCCCAGCGAGATCGCCCGCGGCTCGTTCTCGCGGATCGCCTTCAGGATCTGGCCGAAGGGCGAGTTGACGATGCGCCAGATGACGAAGAAGCCGAGGCCGAAGATCGCCAGCACGACATAGTAGAAGGTCAGCGAATCCGACAGGTCGAGCAGGCCGAACATGCGGTCCTGCGGCACCGACTGGATGCCGTCCTCGCCGCCGGTGAAGGGGGCCTGCAGGGCGACGAAGAACACCATCTGCGACAGCGCCAGGGTGATCATGGCGAAGTAGATGCCCTGGCGGCGGATCGCCAGGAAGCCCATCACCAGCCCCATCCCTGCGGCGGCGGCGGTGCCGGCCAGGATCGCCAGCTCCGGCGGCCAGCCCCAGATCTTCGCCGCATGCGCGGTGACATAGGCGGCGCCGCCGAAGAAGGCGGCGTGGCCGAAGGACAAGAGGCCGACATAGCCGATCAGGAGGTTGAAGGCGCAGGCGAACAGGGCGAAGCACAAGAGCTTCATCAGGAAGACGGGGTACAGGACATAGGGCGCGCCGAGGGCCAGGACCGCGACCGCCAGCGCGATGGCGATCCGCGTCCCGTTCAGGCCTTCCGCCTGGCCCCGGTCGATCGCCGCCATCTCAGCGCTCCCGCCCGAACAGGCCGGCGGGGCGGACCAGCAGCACCAGCGCCATGATGACGAAGACCACGATGTTCGAGGCCGGCGGGTAGAACACCTTGGTCAGCCCCTCGAAGATGCCGAGTGCGAAGCCGGTGACGATGGCGCCGAGGATCGACCCCATGCCGCCGATCACCACCACGGCGAAGACGACGATGATCAGGTTCGACCCCATCAGCGGGCTGACCTGGTAGACCGGCGCCGCCAGCACCCCGGCCAGGCCGGCCAGGCCGACGCCGAAGGCGTAGGTCAGGGTGATCATCCGCGGCACGTTGATGCCGAAGGCCTGGACCAGGGTCGGGTTCTCGGTGGCGGCGCGGAGGGTGGCGCCGAGCGGGGTCTTCTCGATCACGAACCAGGTGGCGAAGCAGATCACCAGCGAGGCCAGGACGACCCAGCCGCGGTAGATCGGCAGCACCATGAAGCCCAGGTTGACCGCGCCGGTCAGCATCGCCGGCGGGCTGTAGGGCTGGCCCGAGGTGCCGTACAGGCTGCGGAACAGCCCCTCCAGGATCAGGGTGACGCCGAAGGTCAGGAGGAGGCCGTAGAGCGGGTCGAGCCGGTAGAGGCGCGCCAGGAACAGCTTTTCCAGCACGATCCCGGTGATCGCGACCGCGATCGGCGCCAGCACCAGCGCCGGCCAGTAGCCGATGCCGAGGAAGTTCAGCAGCATCCAGGCGGCGAAGGCGCCCAGCATGTACTGCGCGCCATGGGCGAAGTTGATGACGTTGAGCAGGCCGAAGATCACGGCCAGGCCCAGGCTGAGCAGGGCATAGAACGATCCGTTGATCAGCCCCAACAGCAGCTGGCCGAACAGCACCTGGGTCGGGATGCCGAGCAGCGGGATCATGGTGCGGTCCCCATCCCGCGACGTAGGTTGGGTTCGCGGCACGCGAACCCAACATTGGTGCGGTCGGCGCGATGTTGGGTTCGCGAGGGCGAACCCAACCTACGAAGCTTGCTGCTGCCCTTCATCTCAGACCCCCAGCGTCTCATGCAGCAGATCCATCTTGCCGGCCATCTCCTCGCGCCGGATCTCGGCCACCACCCGGCCGTCCTCCATCACGTAGTGGCGGTCGGCCAGGGTGCTGGCGAAGCGGAAGTTCTGCTCGACCAGCAGGATGGTCATGCCCTGGGCCTTCAGCGTACGCAGCACCTCGCCGATGCGCTGCACGATCACCGGCGCCAGCCCCTCGGTCGGCTCGTCCAGCAGCAGCAGGCGCACGCCGGTGCGCAGCACCCGGGCGATCGCCAGCATCTGCTGCTCGCCGCCCGACAGCTTGGTGCCCTGGCTCGACGCCCGCTCGGCCAGGTTCGGGAACAGGCGGTGGATCTCGGCCAGGCTCATGCCGCCCTCGGCCACCCTGGGCGGCAGCGTCATGTTCTCGGCCACCGACAGCGAGGCGAAGATGCCGCGCTCCTCCGGCACATAGCCGATGCCGGCGCGGGCGATCCGGTGCGGCGGCGTCGCCATCAGGTCGGCGCCATCCATCCGGATGGTGCCCTGGCGGCGGCGCAGGATGCCCATGACGGCGCGCAGGGTCGAGGTCTTGCCGGCGCCGTTGCGGCCCAGCAGGGTCACGGTCTCGCCCGGGAACACGTCGAGGTCGACGCCGTGCAGCACGTGGCTCTCGCCGTAGAAGCCCTGCAGGCCGCGGACATGGAGCAGGGGCTCAGCCATGCTCGGACCCCATATAGGCCTCGCGCACCCGCGGGTCGGCCGAGACCTCGGCGTAGCTGCCCTCGGCCAGGATCTCGCCGCGCTGCAGCACCGTGACCCGGTGGCAGAGATCGGCGACGACCGACAGGTTGTGCTCGACCATCAGCACGGTGCGGTCGGCCCCGACCTTGCGGATCAGGTCGGCGATGCGGCCGATCTCCTCATGCCCCATGCCGGCCATCGGCTCGTCCAGCAGCAGCATCGGCGGGTCGAGCGCCAGGGTGGTGGCGATCTCCAGCGCCCGCTTGCGGCCATAGGACAGGTCGACCGCGGCGGTGCGGGCGAACTCGGTCAGGTTGACCGCCTCGATCAGGTCGAGGGCGCGCTCGTCCAGCCGGCGCAGCACCCGGTCCGAGCGCCAGAACTGGCGCGACAGGCCTTCCGGCCGCTGCAGCGCCACCCGGACGTTCTCCAGCACGGTCAGATGCGGGAACACGGCCGAGATCTGGAACGACCGCACCAGGCCGCGCCGCGCCACCTCGGCCGGCTTCAGCCGGGTGATGTCCTGGCCGCGGAAGGCGATGCGGCCGGCGGTCGGCTGATGGAACTTGGTCAGCAGGTTGAAGACGGTGGTCTTGCCGGCGCCGTTCGGCCCGATCAGGGCGTGGATCGTGCCCTCGCGCACGCTGAGGTCCACGCCCTTGACGGCGAGGAAGCCGCGGAAGGCCTTGGTCAGGCCCTCCGCCACCAGGATCGGCTGGGACTCCGCCATCGATCCGTTATTTCGCCGCCGTCAGCGGGCAGCCGCTCTCCTGCGGGTTCAGGAAGGCCTGGTCGCCGGGGATGGTGGCCAGCAGCTTGTAGTAGTCCCAGGGCTTGCTGCTCTCGGACGGCGCCTTGACCTGAAACAGGTACATGTCGTGCACCATGCGGCCGTCCGGCTGCACCTTGCCGTTCCTGGCGAAGACGTCGTCGACCGGCAGCTCCTTCAGCTTGGCGGCGACCTTCTCGCCGTCATCGGTGCCGGCGGCCTGCACCGCCTTCAGATACTGCAGCACCGAGGAGTATTCCGAGGCCTGGACCGAGTTCGGCATGCGCTGGGTGCGCTCGAAGAAGCGCTGGGCGAAGGCCCGGCTCTCGTCGTTGCGGTCCCAGTAGAAATCCTCGGTCAGCACCAGCCCCTGCGACGCCTCGAGGCCGAGGCCGTGCACCTCGGCCAGGGTGAACAGGAGGCCGGCCAGCTTCTGGCCGCCGGCGACGATGCCGAACTCCGCCGCCTGCTTGATCGCGTTGGCGGTGTCGAGCCCGGCATTGGCGAGGCCGACCACCTTGGCGCCGGAGGCCTGGGCCTGCAGCAGGAAGGAGGAGAAGTCGGTGGTGTTCAGCGGGTGCCGCACGCTGCCCAGCACCTTGCCGCCCTTGGAGGTGACGAATTTGCTGGTCTGCTCCTCCAGCGAATAGCCGAAGGCGTAGTCCGCGGTCAGGAAGAACCAGCTGTCGCCGCCCTGGTCGACCAGCGCGCCGCCGGTGCCGACCGCCAGCGCATGGGTGTCGAAGGCCCAGTGGAAGCCGGTCGTGGTGCAGGCCTTGCCGGTCAGGTCGGCGGTGACGGCGCCGGAGGTGATGGTGACCTTGTGCTTCTCGGCGGCCAGCGCCTGCACCGCGAGGGCGACGGAGGAGGTGGTCAGCTCGCTGATCATGTCGACGCCGTCGACGTCGAACCATTGCCGGGCGATGTTCGAGCCGATGTCGGGCTTGTTCTGGTGGTCGGCGGAGACGATCTCGATCGGCGCGTCCAGCACCTTGCCGCCGAAATCCTCGACCGCCATCCTGGCGGCCTCGACCGACCATTTGCCGCCGTAATCGGCATAGACGCCGGACTGGTCGTTCAGGACGCCGATCTTGACCACGTTGCCCGAGACCTGGGCGGCGGCCGGCAGGGCGAAGCCCGCGACCAGCAGCCCGACAGCAACAGCGCTCCGCTTCATGGTGCCTCCCCGAGGACGGTGCATTCGCAAGGATTTTAGGATTTTCGAAACCCTGCCTGAGTCGGGGCGGCCGGTGCAATCGCCTTTTCGCAGTGCGGGAGGAAATCCGTTACCGTTTCCCGGTTCGAGCGGAGGACTCCGATGCGAAACGCCCTGATCGGCCTGGCCCTTCTCGCCGGGCTCGGCCCGGCGGCGGCCGGGGAGACCGCCAGCGCCTATACCGAGCTCGACCCGGAGCGGGACTGCGCGACGGTGGCCGCGGCCGGCCCGGATGACGGCGACTGGCAGGACCTGGTGTGCAGCGGCTGGCGCGGCTATCCGGTGCTGCTCTCGATCGCCGACCTGCGGTCTTCGGTCTTCTACGGCTTCCCGCCGGCCGGCGAGAGGCCGTTCGAGACCTTCGCCGCCTTCAACAGCGTCGGGCCGCGGATCGAATGGCGGATCGACGGCGGCACGCCCTTCGCCACGATCCACCGCCGGACCGTCGAGGGGGCGGAAGGCCAGCGGACCGAGGTGCTGGTCGTGTCCAGGGTCGGGCAGCCGGCGGACCGGCAGGGCTGTGTCGTCGGGCTGGTGGCGGCCACCGGCGACCCCGGCGCCAACGAGGCGGCGCGCAGGCTGGCCGACGAGCGGGCGCGGGGTTTCGCCTGCGGCAGCGACAGGCCGGTCGAGATCGGCGCGGTGCCGGCCTTCGCCCTGGGCCGCCGCTGATCAGTTGATGCCGCGGCTGGTGGCGGCGATCATCAGCCGGTCGAACAGGGCGGCCGGCAGCAGCCGCTTCACCCAGAACACCAGCTTGGCATCGGTGCCCAGGCGCAGCCGCGCCGGCATCCGCCGCGCCTCGGCCAGGCGCAGCAGCCGCGCCGCCGCCCGGTCGCTGATCGCGGCCGCCCGCTCCGGCGCCACCCCGCCGAGCGCCGCCCGCCGGGCCACGGCCCGGTCGTATTTCCGGCGATAGGGCGAATCGGCCGCCGGCGCCGGATGGTCCAGCCGGGCGTTGAAGCCGGTGTCGTGGCGCCCGGGTTCGACCGCACAGACCTGCACGCCGTGCGGCGCCAGCTCCAGGCGCAGCGCCTCGCTGAAGCCGGACAGGCCGTGCTTGCTGGCGCAGTAGATCGCCATGAAGGGCGTGCCGATGAAGCCGAGGACCGAGGAGATGTTGATCACCCGGCCGCGCCTCAGGCGCAGCGCCGGCAGCAGGTCGCGGGTCAGGAGGATCGGCGCCTCCAGGTTGGTCGTGAGCTGGCGCCGGACCTGATCGTCGTCCAGCGCCTCGACCGGGCCGTACAGGCCGTAGCCGGCATTGTTGATCAGGCAGTCGAGGCCATCGGCCACCGCCGCCGCGACCGCCGCCCGCTGCGCCGGGTCGGTGACGTCGAGCGGCAGCACGGTGACGCCCGGGATGGCGGCCAGCGCCGCGGCCTCCGGCCGATCCGCAGGACCGCGCAGCGTCGCCAGCACCGACCAGCCGGCGGCGGCGAAGCGCCGGGCCGCGGCGAAGCCGAAGCCGGAGCTGCAGCCGGTGATCAGCACGGTCTTCATGCGTCCTCTCCCCCCGATCGCGCGGACAGGCCGTGCTTGCGCAGCAGGTGCCGCAGCTGGTCGTAGCCCAGGCCGAGCGCCGTGGCGGCGCGGCCCTGATGCCCGCCATGGGCCTGCAGCGCCGCCTCCAGCCAGCGTGTCTCGACCGCCGCGATCTCCGCCCGAAAATCATAGGGCAGGGCCGGCGCCGCGGCGGCGGGGGCCTCGGCTCCGGCCCCGGTTTGCAGGCCTTTCGGCCGCCAGGGCGAGGCGAAGGGGTCGAGCACGATCCCGCTCACCTTTTCGTCCGGCGGGGTGCGGTAGACCGCGCGCTCGACCGCGTTCTTCAGCTCGCGGATGTTGCCGGGCCAGGGATGGCCCTGCAGCGCCGTCATGGCCGCGGGAGCGAAGCCCGGGAAGCCCGGCCGGTCGAGGACATGCGCCATCGCTTGCGCGAAATGCGCGGCCAGAAGCGGGATGTCCTCCGGCCGGGCGCGCAGCGGCGGCACCGTCAGCACGTCGAAGGCCAGCCGGTCCAGGAGGTCGCCGCGGAACCGCCCGGCTGCGACCTCGCCCGGCAGGTCGACATTGGTGGCGGCGACGACGCGGACGTCGACCGTCATGGTCTGGGTGCCGCCGACCCGCTCGATCTCGCCGTATTCGATCACGCGCAGCAGCTTCTCCTGCACCCGCAGGCCGGCATTGGCCAGCTCGTCCAGGAACAGGGTGCCGCCGTCGGCGCGCTCGAACCGGCCGACATGGCGCCGGACCGCCCCGGTGAAGGCGCCGGCCTCGTGGCCGAACAGCTCGCTCTCCAGCAGCTCGGGCGACAGCGCGGCGCAGTCCAGCTTGACGAAGGGCCGGTCCCAGCGCGTCGACAGGAAGTGCAGCCGGGCGGCGATCAGCTCCTTGCCCGTGCCGCGCTCCCCGATCACCAGCACCGGCCGGTCCAGGGGCGCCGCGGCCGAGACGCGGTCCAGCAGGTCGGCGAAGGCCGGCGCCTCGCCCAGCAGATGCGGCAGACCGTCGGCCATG
Source organism: Inquilinus sp. NPDC058860 (assembly GCF_042743185.1). Classification (NCBI taxonomy): domain Bacteria; kingdom Pseudomonadati; phylum Pseudomonadota; class Alphaproteobacteria; order Rhodospirillales; family Rhodospirillaceae; genus Inquilinus; species Inquilinus sp. NPDC058860. Next base: position 143,239 of record NZ_JBHYMS010000009.1, read on the forward strand.
AGTCCCCTTCGGCGAAATTTCCCGAAGAGTCGGAAATTTTCGCCGAAGGATCAAGGGGTGCATTCGGGAAAGCCCGGAATCCGGCCGGATCCGACTCTGGCACGGTCCTTGCAATCCTGGGAACGACCCGAACGCATCGGGGCTCGAGGAGGACCAATGAGCTACGGCTTCGACCCGACCGGCACCCGCACCCGCTATGGCCGCAGCGCCGGAGCCGCCGGCTGGCGCCGCACGGGCGAGCGCCTGTTGGCCTGGATCGCCAGCCGGCCGACCGAGAACTGGGTGTTCTTCGGCGCCGGGGTGCTGATCGCTTCCCTGTTCCTGTAACAGCCCGCCCGCAAACTCGCCCCGGCGGCCGTCTGACGCGGCTTTCTGCGCTTCCGGTGCTCACGGGCCTTCGTGTCCGCTGCGCTCCGGTTCTCGAAAACCACGCCAGCCGACTCACCAGGACGAGCTTCCGGGCAGACCTATGGATCGAAAGAGGACCGTGTGATGGGTATCTTTTCCCGCCTTGGCGACATCATCAACTCCAACATCAACTCCATGCTCGACCGCGCCGAGGATCCCGAGAAGATCGTCCGGCTGATCGTGCAGGAGATGGAGGACACGCTGGTCGAGGTGCGCGCCGCGGCCGCCCGCTCGATCGCGGAGAAGAAGGACATCCTGCGCAAGAGCGACCAGCTCGAGGCGGCGCAGGCCGAATGGCAGCGCAAGGCCGAGCTGGCGGTCGAGAAGGGCCGCGAGGACCTGGCCAAGGGCGCGCTCGTCGCCAAGGCCCAGGCCGCGACCGCGGCCGACCTGCTGCGCCGCGAGCTGGAGACGATCGAGGCCGCGCTGGCCAAGACCAACGAGGATCTCGGCCGGCTCGAGGCCAAGCTGACCGAGGCCAAGAACAAGCAGAAATCCTTCGCCATCCGGCACGACGCGGCGCGCGACCAGATCCGCATCCGCACCCAGCTGCATGACGGCCGGATCGACGAGGCGCTGTCCCGCTACGAGCAGATCGAGCGCAAGATCGACACGCTGGAAGGCCAGGTCGAGTCCTTCGACCTCGGCCGGCGCAAGAGCCTGAGCGACGAGTTCGCCGACCTCGAGGCCGAGGGCGGCGTCGAGAAGGAGCTGCAGGCGATCAAGGCCCGCCTCGGCCGCAGCGGTTCCTGATCGGTTTCGTCAAACCGGCCCGGCGGGAACCGCCGGGCCGCAGACGCAAGGACGGACATGTTTCACGCCTTCTTCTTCGTCCCGGTCATCGTCTTCCTGGTGATCGTGGCGCCGATCTGGCTGGTGCTGCACTACGTCACCCGCTGGCGATCGTCCCGGACGCTGTCGCGCGAGGACGAGCGCATGCTGGTCGACCTGTGGGAGAGCGCCAAGCGGATGGAGCTCAGGATCCAGACGCTCGAGAAGATCCTCGACGCCGAGGCGCCGCAGTGGCGGAGGCCGACGCCGTGACCGACCGTTTCACCGAATCGCCGAACCCGCATCGCCTGTACCGCGATCCGGACAACGGGGTGTTCCTCGGCGTCTGCGCCGGGATCGCCGCCTATTTCGGCGTCTCGCCCGGCAAGGTCCGCTTCGGCACTGTCGTCCTGGGGTTCATCTTCTTCCCGCACATCCTGATCGCCTATCTGGCGGCGGCGGTGTTCCTGAAGCGCCGGCCGCGGCTCCTGTACCGCAGCCCGGACGAGGAGGTGTTCTGGCGCTCGGTCTCGGTCCAGCCGGCCGACACCTTCTCCGCCATCCGCCACAACTTCCGCGAGCTGGAGCAGCGCCTGGTGGGGATGGAGCGCTACGTCACCTCCAGCGAGTTCAAGCTGAACCGGGACTTCCGCGACCTCGAAGGTCGTTGAGTCTCCGGACCCTCATCTGAAGAAAGGAGCCAGAAATGGCCGCTTCCTACCGACCGGATTACGACATCGTCTCGCCGCGCGGCACGCGCGGCAGCCTGAGCACGGTCGGCCATGTGGTCTATGCGATCTACGCCGTCTCGCTGTTCACCGCCCTGCCGATGCTGATCGGCGTGGTCATCGCCTATCTGGCGCGCGGCGACGCCCGCGGCACGGTCGGCTGGGACCACTTCACCTGGGCGATCCGCACCTTCTGGGCGTTCCTGCTGCTCGGCCTCCTGTTCGGCGCCCTGACCTGGGTGCTGGTCGGCTGGCCGCTCCTGGGCCTGCTGTGGCTGTGGACCGCCTACCGCATCGTCCGCGGCTGGATGGCGGTCGCCAACCGGGCGCCGCTGTACCGCTGACGATGGCGCATCGCTGAAACCGGGCCGGCGCGACCGGCCGACTGAGGAGGGATCGTGATGGGTTCGTTGCAGACCTTGGCCTTCCTGGCGGGACTGGGCACCGCCGATCCCTCCGCGGCGGATCTCGCCGCGCCGGTCGATCTGTCGGGCGTGGACATGGTGGTGGTGACCGGCGGCGGCCTGTCCGTCGCCGCCACCACCGATCCCGGCCGGCCGCTGCTGGCGACGCTGCGGCGGTCGGAGGACTGCGCCGCGACCCTGCGGCTCGAGGGCCGCGTCCTCACCGTCGACGTCCGCGAGCAGTCCTCGGTCTGGCCGCGCGACTGCCGGCCGTCGCTGTCGCTCAATCTCCGGCCCGGCGCCGACCTGTCCCTGCGGCCGGCCGCCGTCTCGGCCACGCTGAACGGCCGCTTCGGCGCCGTCGCAGTCGAGGCCAAGGCGGCCGAGCTGTCGCTGGCCGGCCAGGCCCGGACGCTCGACCTGTCGGCCCGGGCGCTGCAGGCGACCCTGCGCGCCGACGATCCGGGCCAGGCGATCCGCATCCAGGCCGACGCCGCCGACCTCGACCTCGGCTTCCGCCGCGGCACCCCGGTCAGCTACCAGGTCGACGCCCGGGTGTCCGTCGTCGACAGCACCATCCCCGCCGCCGCCGCCGACCGGCCGCTGGTGTCGATCAAGGGCGAGTTCGTCCGCGCCCGCATCGGCTACGCCGACTGAGCCTGGAGCCCCGCGCCGGCGGATCAGACGTCCTGTGTGAAATCGACTCTTCGCTCTCTTCCCCGTCATGGCGAGGAGGCGAAGCCGACGTGGCCATCCAGAGGGCGGTACCGCTGGATGGCCACGCCCCTTCGGGGCTCGCCATGACGGATCAATGCTTCGACCGCTGGTATGATTCGCAGGGATGAACGCGGGCGGCTGATCTGGCCTTGTTGGCCCCTTCTTGCAATATCGGCTTGTCGTCCTTAAAACAGACAATAGATGCACTGATCTGCCGGCCAGATCCGGCGGCCGGTGGGTCTGTTGTCGTGTCCGGCTTCGTTCCGGATCGGCAATCTTTACGGAAAATTGACATGGAGATTTGACCGCGCATGGCGCCGCAGACCATCGACTCGACTGCCTTCGCCGACAGTATTTCCGGCATGGCCCTGTTCCTCGACGTCGATGGCTGCCTGATCGACTTGGCCGAACGGCCCGAGGACGTGGTGGTGCCGCCCGGCCTGATCGGCGATCTCGAGCGGCTGTCCACGCGGGTCGGCGGTGGCCTCGCCCTGGTTTCCGGCCGGGCCATCGCCGATCTCGACCGGCTGTTCGCGCCGCTCCTCCCGCCCGCTGCCGGCCAGCACGGCCTGGAATGGCGCGCGACTCCGGCCGGGCCGATCGAGCGCGTTCCGGTCGACCGCGCGGTGCTCGACCGGCTGGCCTCGTCCCTGGCGGGCTTCGCCGCCGAAAAGCCCGGCCTGCGGGTCGAACCCAAGGGCGCCGCGGTGGCGATCCACTACCGCCAGGCGCCCGCCCTCGGGCCGGAGGTGATCGCCTTCGCCGACGCGCTCCTGGCCGGAACCCCGGGCTGGCATGCCCTGGCCGGCAAGATGGTGGTCGAGCTCAAGCCCGACGGCGTCGACAAGGGCGCGGCGGTCGACCGCTTCCTGGCGCTGGCCCCTTTCGCCGGCCGCCGGCCGCTGGCCGCCGGCGACGACGTCACCGACGAGGACGCCTTCGCCGCGGCGCTGCGCCGGGGCGGTGTCGCGCTCCAGGTCGGCGACAGGGAACCGACCGTGGCGAACCGGCGTTTGCCTGATCCCGCGGCCATGCGCGCCTGGATCGCGCATCTGGCCGCCTCCCGCTGACGAGAAGGGACCGGCATGGGCCGCCTGATCGTGGTCTCGAACCGCATCGCCCCGGTGGAGGAGGGCAAGGCGCCGCAGGGCGGCCTCGCCGTCGCGGTGCTCGCGGCACTGAAGGAGACCGGCGGTGTCTGGCTGGGCTGGAGCGGCAGGCTGGTGGCGGAGGCGACGGCGCAGCCGAGGCTGAAGCGCGCCGGGCCGCTGACCTATGCGATGCTGGACCTGACCCAGACGGATTTCGACCTCTACTACAACGGCCACGCCAATTCGACACTGTGGCCGATCTTCCACTACCGGATCCAGCTGACCCATTACAGCCGGGCGGCGGAGGACGGCTACCGCAGGGTCAACGGCCTGTTCGCCGACGCCCTGCTGCCGCTCTTGCGCCCCGGCGACCGGATCTGGGTGCACGACTACCAGCTGATCCCGCTCGGCCGGGCGCTGCGCGACCGCGGCGTGACGGCGCCGGTCGGCTTCTTCCTGCACACGCCGTTCCCGGTGCCGGAGGTGCTGCGCACCTTGCCGACCTATCAGGCGCTGTTGCAGGACCTCGCCGCCTATGACGTGGTCGGGCTGCACACCGCGCGCGACCGCGACGCCCTGCTCTCGGCCTGGCACCGCAACTGGCGCGAGACCACCGACGGGCGGGTCGAGATCGACGGCCGCCGGATCGTGGTCGAGGCCTTCCCGATCTCGATCGAGACCGAGGAGATCGCGGCCGACGCCCCGGCGGCCTGGAACATGCGGTCGGCGCACCGGCTGCGCGACAGCCTGGTCGGGCGCGACCTGATCATCGGCGTCGACCGGCTCGACTATTCCAAGGGCTTGCCGCGCCGCTTCGAGGCGTTCCGCACCCTGCTGGAGCGCTGGCCGGACCGGCGCGGCCGGGTGTCGTTCATGCAGATCGCGCCGCCCACCCGCAGCGACGTCGCCGAATACCAGGAGATCCGGCACCAGCTGGAGAGCCTGGCCGGGGCGATCAACGGCGAGTTCGCCGATATCGACTGGGTGCCGCTGCGCTATCTGAACAAGAGCGTGCCGCGCAAGACGCTGCTGGGCTTCTACCGCTCGGCCCGGGTCGGGCTGGTGACGCCGATGCGCGACGGCATGAACCTGGTGGCCAAGGAGTATGTCGCGGCGCAGGACCCGGAGGACCCGGGCGTGCTGGTGCTGTCGGAGTTCGCCGGCGCGGCGGAGGAGCTGGACGCGGCGCTGATCGTCAACCCCTTCGACGTCGAGAGCGTGGCCGAGGCGCTGGAGCGGGCCCTGATCATGCCGGTGGAGGAGCGGCGCGAGCGCCACGCCGCGCTGATGCGGGTGCTGCGCGGCAACGACATCGGCCATTGGCGCCGCCGGTTCCTGGCCGCGCTGGAGGGCGCGGCTTAGAGACCGTCTGTAAATGCTACTGGCGTGGCCGTCTGACGGCGGTTTCTGCGCTTCCGGTGCTCACGGACTCAAACGTCCGCTGCGCGCCGGTTCTCGAAACCACCGCCAGCCGACTCACGCCAGCGCATTTCCAAACGGTCTCTTAGAGATACCGCTTGCGGATCGAGGGCTTCAGCGTGTCCAGCAGGACGGCCGCCAGCACCAGCGTGCCCTGGATCACCTGCAGGTAGTGCGGCGGCATGCCCATGAGGTCGATCGCGGTGCGGATCGCGCTCAGCAGCAGCACGCCGGCGAAGACGCCGGAGAGGCGGCCGGCGCCGCCCTTCAGGCTGACGCCGCCGATCACCACCGCGGCGAAGGTCTCGAACAGCATGCCGACGCCGAGATAAGGGGTGACGCGGACGGTGCTGGCCGCCAGCAGCCAGCCGGCGAAGGCGGCGAGGCCGCCGGACAGGACGAAGGCGATCGTCACCAGCCGGCCGGCCCCGTCCGGTCCCGGCCGGCTGCCGCCGGTCACGCGCAGGCGCCGGCCGAACGGGGTCCTGGCCAGGACGAGGCCGAACGCCAGGAACACCGCGACCAGGATCCAGGTCGGCACCGGAACATCCAGGATCGTGCCGGTGCCGACGGCGCGCAGCTCAGCCGGCAGGCCGGCCACGGCGCGGTTTCCGGAAGACGCCACCGCCGCGCCGAAGAGAATGATGTAGGCGGCGAGAGTGACGATGAAGGCGTTGATCCTGAACCGCACCACGAGCGTCGCATTGACCAGGCCGATCAGGCCGCCCAGCAGGATCGCGCCGGCCAAAGTCGCCGGCACCACCAGCCAGGGCGGGTCCAGCGTCCACCCCAACCCGGGGCCCGTGGTGCCGAGGAGCAGCGCCGTCGTCATGGCCGACAGCGCCAGCACGGATTCGATCGACAGGTCCATCTGCCCGGCGATGATCACCAGCGACAGGCCGATGGCGAGGATGCCGATGAAGGTCGACTGCTGCAGGATGCCGGTGAAGGTGCCGGCCTGGAAGAAGCCGGGAACCGTCAGCGAGAACGCCGCCAGCACGGCCAGGAGGATCAGCCAGACGATGTGGTCGAGCACCGGCCCGGCCCAGGCGCGGCGGCGACGGTCGGCGGTCGGGGACGCTGGCTGGGCCGCGGTGCGGTCCATCGGCTGACCTCGGGCAATGGCTGCGGCATGCACATGTCGACCCTCTTTTCGGCCCCCTTTGTCCTGCCCGCAAGGGGCGGGGACCTGAACAGGCGCGACAGGGCAGCCAGCGCTACAGATACCGCTTCCGGATCGAGGTCTTCAGCGTGTCCAGCAGGACGGCGACCAGCACGAGGACGCCCTGGATCACCTGGGTGTAATGCGGCGGCATGCCCATGACGTTGATCGCGGTCTGGATCGCGGCCAGCAGCAGCACGCCGGCGAACACGCCGGACAGGCCGCCGATGCCGCCCTTCAGGCTGACGCCGCCGATGACCACCGCGGCGAAGGTCTGGAACAGCATGCCGACGCCGAGATTGGCGGTGGCGCCGGCGGTGCGGGCGGCCAGGAGCCAGCCGGCGAAGGCGGAGAGGCCGCCGGCCAGGACGAAGGCGATCATGACCAGCCGGTCGACCTTGATCCCGGCGCGGAACGGCGCCTGGGGATTGCCGCCGATCATGGTCAGGTGCCGGCCGAACGGCGTCTTCCTCAGGATGAAGCCGAAGACGACGAACACCGCGATCAGGATCAGGCCCGGCACCGGAATGCCGAACAGGCTGCTGGTCGAGACGGCGCGGATCTCGGCCGGCAGGCCGAAGACCGACCGGCCGCCGGACGACGCCACCACCGCGCCGCGCAGGGCGATGTAGCCGGCCAGGGTGACGATGAAGGCGTTGATCCTGAACCGCACCACCAGCACGGCGTTGACCAGCCCGACCACGCACCCCACCAGGACCGCGCCGACCAGCGTGACCGGCACCGCCAGCCAGGGCGGATCCAGCGTCCAGCCCAGCCCGGCGCCGGCGGTGCCGAACAGCAGGGCCGTGATCATCGCCGCCAGCGCCATGGTCGATTCGATCGACAGGTCCATCTGCCCGGCGATGATCACCAGCGACAGCCCGACGGCGAGGATGCCGACGAAGGTCGACTGCTCCAGGATGTTGGTGAAGATCCCGGTCTGGAAGAAGCCAGGGATGGCGAGGGAGAAGATCGTCAGCACGGCCAGCAGGATCAGCCAGACCAGGTTGTCGAGCACCGGCTCGATCCAGGCGCGCCGGCCGGCGGTCGGGGAAGCGGGCTGGGCCACGGTGCGGTCCATCATCGGGTCCTCAGGGAAGGGGCTGCCGCAACTCCCTCCGCCGTCATTGCGAGCGCAGCGAAGCAATCCAGGGCAGCACGCGGCAACCCCTGGATTGCTTCGTCGGCTTCGCCTCCTCGCAATGACGGTGAGGGAGGGGCGCTCGAAGGTTTTCGCCCGCGTCATTTCACCGGCTGCACCGGCGTGGCCGGCGGCTTCAGGTTGCCCCAGAAGCGCGGGTCGTCGACATTGGCCTTGGTGATCGCGGCGCCCGGGATCTTCAGGTTCGGGCCCCAGGATTCGATCGTCAGCTCGGATTTCAGCCCCAGCACGTCATAGGTGCCGGGCTTCAGCTCCTCCTTGGCCACGATCCTGTCGATGAACATCGCCAGGCCATAGGCCTGGGCATAGAGCGGCTGTTCCACCTCCACCTGCTCCCAGCCCTTGCGGATCAGGTCGAGGCCGACCGGCGCGCCGTTCGAGCTGACCAGCATGACGTCGCCCGGCTTCTTGCCCTTGGCCTCCAGGATCGCGGCCACGGGCACCGCCAGATGCGCGGCATGGACGAAGACCAGGTCGATGTCCGGGTTGGTCAGCAGCTGGTCCGAGGCGATGTTGCCGGCGTTGGTCGCCTCCCATTGCAGCGCCGCCTGGGTGATGATCTGGACGTCCGGGAAGGCCTTCATCTTGGCCTCGAAGCCCTTCTGGATGTCGAGGGTGTAGCTGTCGCCCGGGTCGCCCAGGATCTGCAGCACCTTGCCCTTCACCGATCCGTGGCGGGCCTTCAGCAGGCCCTGGATCTGGTCGGCCGCGATCTCGCCGATCTCGACCGTGCCGGCGACCGAGGTCAGGTCGAACGCGGTGCTCTTGATCTGCCGGTCGAACACCAAGACCGGGATGCCGGCGGCCCTTGCCCGCTCCACCCCCGGCACCACCGAATCGAAATCGACCGCGGCCAGCACGATCGCCTTCGGCTTCAGCCTGATCACGTCGTCGATCTGGTTCAGCTGCAGGTCGGTGCGGTTCTGGGCGTCCAGCGACACCGTCTCGTAGCCGGCCTGCTTCATCGTGCTGGTGATCACCGCCACCGATTCGGTCTGGAACTCATCCAGCAGTGTCGGCACCAGGTAGTACACCTTGCCCTTGTCCTGGGCGAAGGCGCTGGTTGCGCCCCCGGCCGTGCCCGCCAGCGCCGCGAGGGCGATCGCGGCCGCCCCCAGGGTCCGTCTCGCAATCCGCATGATGCTGCCTCCTCTGTTTCTGGTTTCTCAGGCGACGCGCTGCGTCACGTCGCCGGTGATCATCCGCACCACCTCCTCGGGGCTGGTCCCGGCCGTCGCCACGTCGCCGGACACCCGGCCGTGGCGCAGCACCACGATCCGGTCCGACACCTGGAAGGCATGCGTCATGTTGTGGGTGATCAGGATCACGGCGACGCCCTGGTCGCGCACCCGCGCGATCATCTCCAGTCCCCGCCGCGTCTGCTCGACGCCGAGCGCGGCGAAGGGTTCGTCCAGCATCACCATCTTGCCGCCCCAATGGACGAAGCGGCTGAGCTCGATCACCTGGCGCTGGCCGCCGGACAGGTGCTCGACATTGGTGCGGACCGACGGGATGCGGGTGCCGGCGGCGCCCAGGGCGCGTTCGGTGATCGCCTGCATCTCGCGCTCGCGCAGCACCGGAATGCCCAGGACCTTCCGGGTCAGCTCGCGGCCCATGAAGAAATTGGCGACGACGTCGACATTCATGCACAGCGACAGGTCCTGGTAGACCGTCTCGATGCCGCGCGCCTTGGAGTCCGCCGGGCTGGCGAAGCGGCACTCCTCGCCGTCGAACACCACCCGGCCGGCGGTCGGCTGCAGCCCGCCGGAGATGATCTTGACCAGGGTCGACTTGCCGGCGCCGTTGTCGCCCAGGAGGGCCAGCACCTCGCCGGCGCGCACGCCGAAGCCGACATCGGCCAGCGCCGTGACCGCGCCGAAGCGCATCTGGATGTGCTCCAGCCGCAGCAGCTCCCGGCCCGCGGCTGCGATCTGGGCGGTGTCGGTCATGCCCGTCCCTCCGTGGCGATGGCGGTGGCGCGCCGCGCCGGCGGCGGCACGGCAGCCGGCTCGGCCTCGGCGAAGAGCAGGCCGGAGCGCGGCGACAGCAGGCCGGAGATGGCCAGCACCGCCGCCCCGACCAGCGCGTTGTCGGCGCCGATCGCGGACAAGGCGAGGCGCGGATGGGTGCGGTCGCTGCGCCGGCTGACCGAAGGCAGCAGCGGCTCCAGCCGCCCGGCGAGCCGGTGCAGGATCGGCTCCGGCATCTCCCCGCCCAGCACGACGCCGGCGGGGTCCAGCAGGTTCTCGATGGTGCAGATGGCGCGGCGCAGCGGCGGCACCGCCGCCTCGATCCAGGCGGCGACGGCGGGATGATCGGCGGCCCCCGGATCGGCCGGGTCCAGCGCCACCCCGGCTTCGGCCAGCGCGGTGCGCAGCGCATGCACCGAGACATAGGTCTCAAGGCAGCCCTCGTTGCCGCAGCTGCAGGCGCGGCCGCCCGGCACGATCGGCATGTGGCCGAACTCGCCGGCATTGCCCCAGGCGCCCTGATGCACCTGGCCGTCGACCACCAGGCCGCCGCCCAGGCCGAAGCCGAAATGGATGTAGAAGACGTCGCGCAGGCTGCGGCCCAGGCCGAACATCGCCTCGCTCAGCGCCGCCGCCGGGGCGTCGCCGCCGACGAAGGCGGGCAGGCCGGTGACCTGCCGCAGCCGCTCCGCCACCTTCACGCCGGCCCAGCCGGCCAGGGTGGTGGGGCCGACGAAGCTCATCGCCTCGACATCGAAGGGCCCGGGCATGGCCAGGCCGACGCCCAGCACCCGCCCCGGCGCCGCGGCGCGCAGCCGTTGCACCATCGCCGCCATCGCCGGCAGCGCCGTGTCGGGTGTCGCGGCGGGCAGGTCGGTCTGGATCCGGCCGCGCACGGCGCCGGTCAGGTCCAAGAGCAGGCCGCGCAGGCGGTCGCGCATCAGCTGCAGCCCGACGGCGAAGCCGCCGTCGGGGTCGATCGCCAGCTCGATCGCCGGCTGGCCCGGCCCCTTCGGCGTCTCGCGCCGGGCGGTCAGCAGGCCGATCTCCTCGAATTCGCGGATGATGTTGGTGATGGTCTGCGGGCTCAGCGCCACCAGCCGGGCGATCTCGGCGCGCGAGATCGGCCCGTGCAGGCGCACCGCCTCCAGCACGATGCGCCGGTTGTACGGCCGTCCGAGATCCTGGTTCGTGCCCTTCAGCCGCGTCGCCATGCAGCCTCCCGACCCGGAGCGTGATCCCGGCCGGGAAGTTCGTCAAATGGTTTTATGAATTCGGGCAGGGCGGTCCGGACCGGATCCACCACAGGGTGCATGGCCGGCCTTATGGAGCATCCGATCGGCCGAACTGACGCGCGGCCGGGTGTCGGGCACTGTCTGGAGTCGCCGCTGTCGAACCCCACCTGAGCAGCGGAACTGGTCTCGGGCACGAGATCGGGAGCCGGCGGCGAGGCGCCCCAATCTGCTGTCTCGCCGCCGGTGCCTCTCTGTTCAGCCCGCCGCCTTCGCCTCACGGCGGCGGCGGTGCAGGATCGGCTCGGTGTAGCCGTTGGGCTGATCGAGGCCCAACAGCACCAGGTCCAGCGCCGCCTGGAAGGCGATGCTGCGGTCGAAATCCGGCGCCATCGGCCGGTACGCCGGGTCGCCGGCGTTCTGGCCGTCCACGACCGCCGCCATGCGCCGCATCGTCTCCCGCACCTGCGCCTCGGTGCACAGCCCGTGCTTCAGCCAGTTGGCGATGTGCTGGGACGAGATGCGCAGCGTGGCGCGGTCCTCCATCAGCCCGACATCGTTGATGTCCGGCACCTTGGAGCAGCCGATGCCCTGGTCGATCCAGCGCACGACATAGCCCAGGATGCCCTGGGCGTTGTTGTCCAGCTCGCGCTGCACCTGCTCCGCCGCCAGGTTGCGGCCGCCCAAGAGCGGCGGGGTCAGGATCGCGTCCAGCTTCGCCTTCGGCCGCGACCGCAGCTCCTCCTGCCGCGCCGCCACGTCGACCGCGTGGTAGTGCGTGGCGTGCAGCACTGCCGCGGTCGGCGACGGCACCCAGGCGGTGCTGGCCCCGGCGCGGGGATGGCCGATCTTGGCGGCGAGCATCTCGGCCATGGTGTCGGGCTTGGCCCACATGCCCTTGCCGATCTGCGCCCGGCCCTTCAGCCCGGCGGCCAGGCCCTGGTCGACATTGTTGTCCTCATAGGCGGACAGCCAGACGGCGTCCTTGATGTCGCCCTTCGGCAGCACCGGCCCGGCCAGCATGCTGGTGTGGATCTCGTCGCCGGTGCGGTCGAGGAAGCCGGTGTTGATGAACACCAGGCGGTGCCGCACCGCGCGCATGCACTCCTTCAGGTTGACCGTGGTCCGCCGCTCCTCGTCCATCACGCCGACCTTCAGCGTGTGGCGCGGCAGGCCCAGCGCATCCTCGACCCGGCCGAACAGCGCGTCGGTCAGCGCCGCCTCGTCGGCCCCGTGCATCTTCGGCTTGACGATGTAGACGCTGCCGGCCCGGCTGTTGCGCGGCCCTTCGGTCTTCTTCAGGTCGTGGACGGCGCAGAGCGAGGTGACCATGGCGTCGAGGAAGCCTTCCGGCACCTCGTTGCCGTCCTGGTCCAGCACCGCGTCGGTGGTCATCAGATGGCCGACATTGCGGACCAGCATCAGGCTGCGGCCCGGCAGGGTCAGCGTGCCGCCGCCGACGGCGGTGTAGGTCCGGTCCTCCGCCAGCCGGCGGGTCATCGTCTTGCCGGCCTTGACGAAGGTCTCGGACAGGTCGCCCTTCATCAGCCCCAGCCAGTTGCGGTAGACCGCGACCTTGTCCTCGGCGTCGACCGCCGCGACCGAATCCTCGCAGTCCTGGATGGTGGTGATCGCCGCCTCCAGCACCACGTCCTTCACGCCCGACGGGTTGTCGGCGCCGATCGGGTGCGACCGGTCGATCTGCAGCTCGACATGCAGGTTGTGGTTGCGGAACAGCAGGCTGCGCGTCCCGTCCTCGCCGGCATGGCCGACGAACTGCGCCGGGTCTGCGAGGGTGGTGGTCGAGCCGTCGGCGAGCACGATCTCCAGCGCCGCCGTCGCGCCGGTGGTCAGGCGGTACTCCGCGACCTTGCCGTGGCTCCCCGCGACCAGCGGGATCGCGGTGTCCAGGAGCCGCGCCGCCTCGGCGATCACCGCCTGGCCGCGCTTGCGGTTGAAGCCGGCGCCGGGCGCCAGGTCGCCGGTCTGCGGGATCGCGTCGGTGCCGTACAGCGCGTCGTACAGGCTGCCCCAGCGGGCATTGGCGGCGTTCAGGGCGAAGCGCCCGTTCATCACCGGCACCACCAGCTGCGGCCCGGCGATGGTGGCGATCTCCGGGTCGACATTCGCGGTGTCGATGGCGAAGTCCGGCCCCTCCTCGCGCAGATAGCCGATGCCGGTCAGGAAGGCTCGGTACTCGGCCGGGTCCAGGGTCTGGCCCCGCCGCTCCCGATGCCAGGAATCGATCTGCTGCTGCAGCCGGTCGCGCTCCGCCAGCAGCGCCCGGTTGACCGGGCCGAGCTCCGCCACGATCGCGGCGAAATGGCGCCAGACCGCGTCCGGGTCGACGCCGGTGCCGGGGGCGATCTCCCGCTCGACCAGATCCGCCAGGGACGAGGCCACCCTCAGGGTGTGCCGGGAAACATAGGTCATGTGCAGCGCCGTGGTTGAAGGGCCATGCTCATCCGGCTAGTCGAACGGCCACGGGCGGTCCAGGGCGCCGCGAAAAGTTTCCCGCGATGCGGAAACCGCCGATGCTATGAAGCAGTCTACAGCCTTGGGCGGGACGGCGTCCCGCACGGCCTCAGGTCGGATGGAGTCATGAGAGAAAGGCGATCGGCGCCGGCCAAGGCGGACGGCGCCCCGCGGTCGGGCAGCGTGCAGTCGGTGGAGCGGGCGCTGTCGCTGCTCGAGGCCCTGGGCGAGGACGAGGAAGGCACGCGGCTGACCGACCTGGCGCTGCGCACCGGCCTGTCGCCCTCGACCGTGCACCGCCTGCTGACGACGCTGGAGCAGCGGCGCTTCGTGCAGTTCGACCCGTCGGACGGAATGTGGCACATGGGCCGCCAGGCCTTCGCCGTCGGCGCCGCCTTCGTGCGGCAGCGCAACTTCGTCGCCCCGGCCCTGCCGTTCCTGCGCCGGCTGCGCGACCAGACGCGCGAGACCGCCAATCTCGGCGTCGCCGACGACGGCGAGATGGTGTGCCTGACCCAGGTCGAGAGCCGCGAGATCATGCGCGCCATCACCCGGGTCGGCGGCCGGGCGCCGATGGCGTCCTCCGGCATGGGCAAGGCGATCCTGTCGACCTATTCCGAGGCCGATGTGGCGGCGGTGGTCGCCCGGCACGGCCTGCCGCGGCTGACGCCCCGGTCGCTGACCGTCGCCGCCGGCCTGGCGGCGGAGCTCGCGCTCATCCGCCGGCGCGGCTATGCGGTCGACGACGAGGAGTTCGTCACCGGTCTGCGCTGCGTCGCCGCCGTGGTCCACGACGCGCAGGGCGAGGCGCTGTGCGCGATCTCGGTCTCCGGCCTCGCCACCCGCCTGACCGCGGAGCGGGCCGCGGCGCTGGGCCCGCTGCTGCGCGACACCGCGCGCGAGCTGACCCGCGCCCTGGGCGGGCGGCAACCCGACCAGGACGCGGTCTGAGCAGGGTCAGACGGCCTTGAGGTTCTCGGCCGACGACTTGTTGCGGCGCGGGTCCATCTGCTCCTCGTAGGAGACCCGCTGGCCCTCGTTGAGGCCGCGCAGCCCGGCGCGCTCGACGGCGGAGATGTGGACGAACACGTCCGGCCCGCCGCCTTCCGGCTGAATGAACCCGAAGCCCTTGGTGCTGTTGAACCATTTCACGGTGCCGATCGGCATCGCTCGCCTCCCAGGATAGATAGATGGCGCCGCGCATAAGCACGCGACGCGTCAGTCGGTCCCCGCGAAGGCAACGATCCAGGACCGCGGATGCGGTCGGCCGGCCATCCGAACCGGAGTGACGGCCCATGATGGAGCGGGTTTCGTCGCAATGGCAAGAAGATGATGAGATGATCTCGACGTCCGGCCCCGGTGCTCGGCGCCGCCGCCCCCGCTTCGGTGCCCGGTCCCGAAGGCCGGGTCAAGCGGGGGCCTGCAATACCTATGCGATCGGAATTTGTCTGAAGCGGATGAGTTCTGCGCGGGTTCGGCCCCGCCGCGATGAGAATTTATGCAGTGCCGATCAAGTCTGTCGGATGTCGGCCGTCCGTCAGGACAAAGCGCCGCCGGAGCCCCCCAGCAGCCCGCCGATCGAGGCCTTGAACCCGCCGAGGAAGCGCTCGACGACGGCGACGGACGGGCCGGCGATCTCGATGTTGATCCGGCGCTTGTCGATGGGGTCGACGCTCTTGCGCAGGTAGCTTTTCTTGGCCAGCTCGTCGATCCGGCGGACGGTGGTGGAATAGGGCGCGTCGATCAGGCCGCACAGCTCGCTGACCGACACGCCGCCCCGGCCGGCCAGCCGGCTGCGGTGCAGATACATCAGGATCTGGACATATTCGACGCTGACGAATTCGTCGCCCAGCGCGCCGGCGAGCGACTTGATGATGGCCAGCGAGGCATCGATCAGGGCGACGGGGCTGTCGGTCATGGCGGGGGCTCCTCCGCCGGCAGGGCCCGTTTCGGCCGCGCCGTCGCGATGCAGGTTCAGCATCTCCGCATGCTGGGCCACGATGTCGTGGCTGAGGTCGGCCACGCGGTCGAGGGTGGAATCGATCCGGCCGATCTTCCGCCGGAAGCCGGCCAGGAAGGCGAGGTTGCGCCGGATCAGCATGCGGATGGCCGCGTCGCCGAGGCCGCCGTCATAGACGACATGGCCGATCAGGTCGAAGGCCAGCTCGCTGGCGGACAGCAGGTCCCGGTCGCCGATGACGACCAGCTTGCGCGTGCCGCGCAGCGGGCCGAGGACGCGGCGCGCGAAGGCGACGTCCACGGGTTTGGGCAGCGAGCCGAGATGGACCAGGACCAGATCCGGCTCCAGCGAGCGGATCTGCGGCATGTGATCGCCGGCGATCGGCAGCTCGAACAGATCCGCGAGGGGGCGGATCTCGCCGCGCACGAGGTCGAGGTCCCGGGGCCGGGTGCCGTAGAGGACCGCGAGCTTGAGCCTGCCTTTCGCCCTCACGTCGGCGGTGCCGTCTTGATGCTCGCCCATGGAGCCCCCAGCCCTTGGATATCAGAAGGTCGCGGTGACGACGACGAGGTCGGTGTAGGTGCCTGCGGCCGGCGCGACCGCCAGCGGCGTGGTGAGCTGGCCGCAGGCCTGGTGGTTGTTGATCGCGCTGACGATGGCGCCGGTGCCGGCCAGCGGCGACGCCGTGGTCCAGGCGGTGTTGCAGCCCGGCTGGAACAGCGCATAGGCGAGGTAGTCGGTGCCCTTCCGCATGCGCCGGGTGCCGCCGCTGACGTTCTGGCCGTCGCCGATGGTGATGCTGTAGGGCGTCTGGTAGGTGCAGCGGATGCCGACATTGCCGAACTGCCGCACGCCGGTCGAGCCGGCCTGCGCCGCCGAGACCGAGCCCCAGGATCCGAAGTCGATGTCCTGGAAGTTCTCGAACTGGCAGTTCTTGGGCACGATCGAGGTGACGGTGAAGCTGGTGGTGATGGTGCCGGTCGGGTTGCCGAGGCCGGCCTCGCAGCTCGCATTGCCGGAGTTGAACAGGTACCTGGTGACGAGCTGGTAGGTGTCGGTGTAGGTGCCCGGCCGGACGCGGTCCTGCTGCTGCCGGTCGAGATAGGTCAGGGTCAGCGTGTTCGTGCCGTTGATGTTCGTGGTGGTGCCGCCGCCGACGACATACAGCTTGATGCCGCCGGTCGACGCGCTGCCGCCGCCGTCCCGGGCATAGCGGCGGTTGAACTGCTCCTTCATCTCCCAGACCAGGCGGGAATCGGTGTCGCGGGTCTGGTAGAAGGCGTAGTCGCTCGGGCCGACCTGGCTGCCGGTGGCGCGGATATAGGCGCACAGCCGGACATCGGTGAACGGCGTGCGGGCAGAGCAGTTGTAGCTGACCTCGCCGGTCGCCGACGCCGCCGCGTTCGGCACGATATCCACCGTGGTCGTCCCGAAATTGCTGATGTTGGTGATCCTGCAGCTCTGCGCCTGCGCGCCCGCGGCCAGCAGCATCGCCACGGCGGTGGACAGCACGAAGAGGAGCAGGCGGGGCAGCGCGGTCATGGCGGCGGGGTTCCTGGGCATCGTCAATAGGCGACGGTGAGGCGGACCGGGGCGCGGTCGCCTGCGGGGGCGCCCGCCGCCGGCGCGGCGCGGGCATAGAGCGGGACGGTGACCGGGGCGCCGGTGCCGCTGCCGGGAACGGTGTCGACGCCCGGCCGGTCGCCCCAGACGCTCCGGCGGCCCGGATCGCTGTACAGCCGCGCGGGGATGGCGGGCGCGGCGCCGGCATCGAGGGCGAGGAGATAGGGCAGGCCCCTGGTGCAGTCGATGGCGACGCTGCCGGCACCGTCGACCGCCGCCCCGCCCGGCGCGAGGCCCGGGAAGGTCAGGCGCGCATCGCGGTCGACGCTGCAGGCGGTCTCGATCGTGATCGCGATGCGCAGCGCCGAGGCGCCGGCGACGCGCGGGCCGGCGGTGCCGGGCGCGTTGTCGCCGGGCAGCCCGCCGAGGCCGACGGTCGGCCCCGGCCCGGCCGGGATCTCCTGGGCCCGGGCCGGCGGCGGCCAGCCGGCCGCGAGGACCAGGGCGGTGCCGGCCAGGGCGAGGAGATACGAGGAGCGCATGGGATCCTCCACGCTCAGCGGCAGGGGACGGGCCCGATCTCGGGCTGGGCGCCCGGGACGGCCTGGTAGTCGAAGCCGGCGCGGCAGGTGCCGGCGGCCTCGGGCAGGGTGACGGTGACGCCGTTCCGGCCGGACAGGCCGCTGAGATAGGTGCGGCCGTCATAGCCGGCGACGGTGGCCTGGTCGGTGCCGTCGAGCTGGACCACCGATCCGACCGGCAGCGGCCTGCCGTCCGGGCCGGTCAGGGTGACGATGGCGGCATCCACCTTCTTCACCCCGAAATCGACCACCGCGCCGGACCGGTCGGCCGGCACCACCACGGTCTGGGTCGCGTCCGGCTGCAGGTCGAGCGCCAGGTTGGCCGGATCGATCGCGATCGTGTTGTTCTGGTAGGACTGCAGATACGGCACGAAGGCGCGGCCGCCGGAGTCGGTGGTGGCGACCCGGCGGTTGTTGAGCGAGACCTCGACGTCCGGGCCGCCGGCCTTGACCACGGCGAAGGCGTCGTCGACCCGGTTGGCCAGGAACACGCCGCCGCCGGCGGCGACGATCGAGCCCTCGACCGTGCCGGTGACCCGGCCCATGTCGCCCGACTGCTCGAGCGAGCCGGCGAGGTAGGCGACGGCGGTGCGGTAGTTCACCGACGCGGCGCGGTTGCCGGTGCCGTCCACCGTCTCCTGGTCGCGCACGGCCCAGCCGAGCGACCCTTCCTCGAGCCGCGCCGACTTGGTCAGGCTGGTGTCGAAGCTGGTGCGGTTGCCGGTGCGCGAGACATTGGCCGAGGCGGTCATGTCGCCGCCCAGCGGGATGGTGACGCCGGCGAAGACGCCGTAGTTGCTGCGGTCGTCGAAATCGCCGTAGCCGGTGACGTAGACCGAGACGTCGTCGAAGATGGTGCGCGACCAGGAAGCGGTGAGGATCGAGCTGTCGCCGTTCTCGCCTGCGCCGCGGATGCGCGAGAAGCCGAGGCTGAGCGAGGACGGGTCGAAGCCGAGCGGGAAGGACAGGCCGGTGCGCAGCACCTCGCGGGCGCGGGCCGAGATCGGGGCGTCGTTGCCGTGGCGGCGGTCGACCACCAGGCCGACATCGTTGTAGTCGCCGATCATGCGGTCGGCGCCGGCATAGAAGGACCAGCCGAGGCGGGAGACCTGGTAGAAGGCCGAGACCTTGCCGCCGGTCTCGTCGCCGTCCCGGGCGCCGTACCGGCTGGCGGCCGCCGAGGCGTTGACGGCGCCGTAGGGCCCGAGGCTGGTGACGATTCCGGCGCCGCCGTTGACCAGGCCGCGGGTGGCCTCGACATGGCTCTCCAGCGTCACCCGGTCGGTCAGGCCGTAGCGGATGCTGGCCGAGCCGGCGAGGCTGCGGTCGTATTTGAACGAGCTGTCGCCGTAGCCGAGGCGGACGAAGCCGAGCTCGACCGAGAAATCGAAATAGTCCTCGCGCAGCATGTCGGGCGCGAAGAAGTAGGAGCGCTGGGTGACGACCTCGCGGCCGAGCGCGTCCTTCATGACGATGCGGGCGTCGCCGCCGCCGCCAAGGAAGGGCAGGCCGGTGAAGTCGAAGGGCCCGGCCGGGACCTCGCCGGAGAACACCCGGATGTTGTTCAGGTAGAGGTCGAGGGTCGAGGGCACCGAGGCGGTGCCGGCCAGGTTCGGCACCGGGGTGGTGACAAGGTCCGGGCGGATGTCGAAGTTGCGTTTGAACTGCAGGCCGCCGAAGCGGTAGGACGAGGTCCAGGACAGCGCGCCGGAGATGCTGTCGCCGGCCTGGTAGACCAGCAGGCTCTCCGGATCGGTGTAGCGCCAGGCGCTGTCCAGGCGGATGAGGCCGCTGCTCCGGTCGTCGAAATCGTCGAAGTCGTCGATCCGGGCCAGCGCCGTGGTCGAGCCGATGCCGTAGGGCGTGAGGACGCGCGCGTCGAAGCTGCCGCTGAGCGTGCTGGTGCTGCCGTCGTTGCCCCAGTCGTACTGGGACGTGCCGTACAGCGTGTAGTTCATCAGGAAGCCGAGATCCGAGCGCACGGCGGACAGGTCGACCGGCCGGGACCCGGAGCCGACATCGACGCTGGTCGGCACCCGGGCATCGTCGGGGGCGGTGAACACCACCACCTGCTTCGGCTCGTCATAGCGCCAGGTGACGCCGGCGAGGCTGTCGAGCGGGATCAGCCCGTCGGCGCCGACGGTGCCGGTCCGCGGCTTGATGCCGGCGGTCTGCAGGTCGCCCGGCGTGGCCGCCAGCCGGCCGTCCGGCAGGCGCCTGAAGGTGGCCAACGTGCCGGTCGACCGGTCGTTGACGATGACGCCCAGCAGCAGGTCCTGGTTCGGATCCGCCGCGTCGGGGGGCGGCACGTCCTGCGCCCGCGCCGCCCCGGCGCCGAGGGCGACGAGCAGGCACCAGGTGGCGACGCACGGCTTACCGAACGGTCGCCGTCTGGTTGACCGCATAATCGTCCCCCTTGGCGGTGATGGTGACGCTGCTGCCCGGCTGGATGCGCTGGGCCCCGGCGCCGGCGGTCCAGCGCTTCGTGCTGCCCGGCAGGACATAGCCGTTCAGGCCCTGGCCGAAGGCGACCTGGCCGGCGGGCGAGGCGACCGTCAGGTTGGCGATCTTGGCGTGGCGGCTGCCGGTGTTGGTGGCCTCGACCACCAGGCTGCCGCCGTCGCGGCGGACGTCCCAGCGCAGCTCGGCGCCGGCGGCGCGGTCGGCGAAGAACACCGGGATCGAGTAGCGGATGACGAGGTTGATGGCGTCGGCGGGCCGGCGGACATTGACCTCGGGCAGCTCGTCGACCAGCAGGCGATAGGTCGCCTCGCCGCTGGTCACCGGTGCCGCGGTGCGGGCGACGCGGATGGTGTAGGTCGTGCCCGGCTGCAGCGACGCGGCCGGCGGGCTGGCGACCACGTCGGTGGCCGGCGCCAGCAGGTCCTCGCCGCCGCTCTGCGTCCATTTGTAGACGCGGATCTGGACGTTGACCGGGCGGTCGCCGTTGTTTCGGAGATTGACGGAGGACGCCTGGGCGGGCGCGGTCAGGTCGACGGAGACGGGCGACACCTGGAGGGATGCCGCCCGCCCGTCTTGCGCGAAGACCAGCCCAGGGACCACCGCCAGAAGCGCGAGAAGCCTGCGCATCGGGGTGTCCTCGGGTTGGCGGTCAGTAGGTGACGGTGATGGTGACGGTGTCGGTGTAGACGCCGGCCGCGGGGGTGGTCTGCGGCGGGACGCGGCCGAAGACCTGGGTGCTCTGCACCGTGCCGTCGGCGGTCTTGGAGACGGCGTTGCCGCCGGCGCCGGTGGTGTTGCCCCAGACGGTGGTGCGCGCCGAATCCTGGTACAGCTGGTAGGACACGAACTCGGTGCCGTTCTTCATCCGGCGGGTGTTGATGTCGCCGGGCGAGGACGGGTTCAGGCCGGCGTTCAGGCCGATCTGGTAGGCGGTGCCGTTGGTGCACTGCACCTGGATCGAGCCGGTGCCGCTGGTCGCGGTCTGGCCGTCCACATTGCCGTTCAGCACGCCATGGCTGCCGAAGTCGAGCACGGCGTCGCCGGCGCCGGTGCCGCCGCTGCCGGCATTGACCTGGCATTCCTTGGTGATGGTGATCTTGACCTGGAGGTTGCCCTGCGCGGTCGCGGCGTCCGCCGCGGTGTACAGCCCGGTCGCGACCAGGGCGGCCGCGGCCAGGATCGGGGTAACTGCCTTCATCATCCTCTCCAAAACCATGTTATGAGGCCGGGCTTCTGCAATTGCCCGGTTCAGCCCGCACCCCTTTCCCTGGCCGGAATCGGCCTGCAGGCGAGTCGTGCGCTCTGATGGCGTACGCCAAAGGCGGATCCGTCCCCCGGATCTGCGTTTGGACTGATTTGTATCAAATTTTAGATAATTTATCGCAACTGCCGCAACAGCAATCTGTCCCGTTTTTGAGAAGATCTTCCGGGGGTGGCGCCGCGGGGCCGGATCCCGCCGGGATCGAGGGCTGCGGTCCTCGGCCGGCAGGCGCCGGAACCGGCGTTCCGCCGGCGCCATTGTCCAGGCATGTCCAAGGAAACCCTCCAGTCCGTGGCGGCCGAGGCGAGAGGCTGCGAACGCTGCCCGCTGTACAAGTCGGCGACGCAGACCGTGTTCGGCGAAGGCCCGGCGGATGCGCTGGTGGTGTTCGTCGGCGAGCAGCCGGGGGATCAGGAGGACCTGCAGGGCCGGCCCTTCGTCGGCCCGGCCGGGCGGATCTTCGACAAGGCCCTCGCCGAGGCCGGCATTCCCCGCGACCGCGCCTACATCACCAACGCGGTCAAGCACTTCAAGTTCGCGCCGCGCGGCAAGCGCCGCCTGCACAAATCCCCGAACGCCTTCGAGATCGACCGCTGCAGATGGTGGCTCGACCGCGAGCTGGCGCTGATCCGGCCGCGCCTGACCGTCGCCCTCGGGGCCACGGCGGCGCGGTCGCTGGCGGGGCGGCCGCTCGCGATCGGCCGGAACCGCGGCCGGATCCTGGCCTTCCCGGGCGGGTTGCAGGGGCTGGTCACCGTCCACCCGTCCTCCCTGCTGCGCGTGCCCGACCCCGAGGCGCGGCACCGCGCCTATGCCGAGTTCGTCGGGGATCTCGGCGTGGTGGCCGGGGCAGTTGCCGGGGCTGCCGCGGCGTGACCCGGAACCGGACCGGCCGAGCCGCCATTCCCAGGACAGGCAACAGGGGAATCGCCATGGGCCACACCTATGCCATCACCGAGCTGGCCGGCTCCTCCGAACGCAGCCTCGAGGATGCGATCCAGGGCGCCATCGCCACCGCCTCGAAGACCTTGCGCAACCTCGAATGGTTCGAGGTGAAGGAGATCCGCGGCCATATCGAGGGCGATCGCGTCGGCCACTACCAGGTCGTGCTGCGCCTCGGCTTCCGCTACGAGCAGGCCCATGCCCAGACGGTGGCGGAACGGGAGGGCCGGGCGGCGGACGAATCCGATCTCCCCGTCGCCGAGGCCGGGCCCGTGGCCTGACGGTCGGCGCTCAGCGGCCGCAGGATTCGAGAATCGCCGCCGCCACCCGTCCGGCGCCCAGGCCGTCGCACAGCGCGGCGGAGGCCTGCGACAGGCGGCGAAGCCGGTCGGCATCGGCCAGGAAGGCCGCGATCGCGGATCGCAGCGCCGCGTCGTCCAGCGCCGCCGCGTCGCCGGCCAGCGTGACGATCCGGGCCGCGTTCAGCGCCTGCGCTGTCGGCCGCTGGTTGTCGGCCAGAATCACGGCCAGCGTCGGCAGGCCGAGGCAGCAGCGCTCCCAGGAGCTGCTGCCCATCGCTCCGATCGCGGCGTCGGCGTCCAGCATGACCCGGGCCATGTCCTCGAGCCCGACATGGCAGCGGAAGCGGGGATCGGCGGCGGCGATCGCCCGCACCCGGGCGAGGCTGGGCGCGACCGGCCCCAGCACGACCTCGGCGCGGGCGAAATCCGGAATCGTCGCCAAAGTGGCGCAGACCCGGCCGGTGATGCCGCCGACATCGGTCAGGCCGAGCGACACCAGGATCGTCCGCGGCGGCCCCGCCTCCCGGCGCCGCTCCAGCGCCGCCGGCCGCAGCGCGGCGAAATCCGGCCGCAGCATGGCGTAGTCGAGGCCGACCAGCCGCCGGCAATCGGGCGGCAGCAGCCCGTCATAGCCGGCGGCGTCGGCGCCGAAATTCTGGTTCAGCAGCAGGTCGCAGTGATGCGGCGCTGTCGCGAGGTCGTCGATCACCAGCAGCCGGCGCGCGGCGGCGGCGAAGGCACGCTCCTCCGGCGCCGTCCAGCGATAGAGGTCGCAGACCGCCGCGTCGGCTCCACCGGGCCAGGCCGCGCGGACCGCCGCCGCCGTCGCCTCGGGGTCCGGGCCGACCACGCGGCAGGCGACGCCGGCCAGGGCCGGCACCACCGCCTGGGCCTCCCCGTTCACCAGGAACAGGCAGTCCGCCCCGCGGTCCCTCAGCGCCCGGGCCAGGGACAGGCAGCGCATCGCATGACCGCCGCCGATCGGCGCGGAAGCCTCCAGCCGGAAGGCGATTCTCGGCGGCCTAGACCGTCCAGCCATCGAGGGCGCCCGGCCGCTTGATCTCGATCTCGACGAAGGCGATCGGGTGCGGCGAGCCGTTCATCACGTCGTGGCGGATGCCGGCGGGGCGCATATAGGCTTGGCCTTCGGCCAGCGGCACCGCGGTCTCGGTCTCTCCGTCGTGGATCCGCAGCGTGCCGGCGCGCAGCATGATGACGAAGTACGGGAAGCCGTGCTGATGCCATCCGGTCGCGGCGCCCGGCTCGAAGTCCCAGCGCGTGATCCGGACGGTGTCGTCGTCCTGCTGCACGGTCGGCGTCGCCCGCTTCGCGTCGTGGAAGGCCATGGTTCTCGTTGCTCCGATTCACCCGGCGCCCACACTGCGGGCTGGGGCGGCCGCGGGCAAGCGGGAGGCGCATCGTTGTCAGCCCCGGACGGAGCGGCTAGACAAGCGGGAACCAGGAGGGGCGGACGATGCGGGGATGGATGGGGGCGGTCGCCCTGGCGATCATGACGGGAGCGGCTGGCCCGGCGGCGGCCCAGACGGTGTCGGTGCTGACGCCCTATCTGTCCGCCGTCGCCACCGGCGAGATGGTCGAGACCTTCAAGGCCGATGCCGAGAAGCGCGGCTGGACCGTCTCGGTGGTCGACACCGCCGGCGATTTCGGCGCCCTGGCCAGCCGGGTCGAGGACGTGGTCAACGCCCGCACCGGCGCCGTCGTGCTGGTCTCGATCAACCCGGCGCAGATCCAGGACCAGGTAGGCAAGGCCGCGGCGGCCGGCATCCCGGTCTTCGCCATCGACGGGGCGACCGGCCCGGGGGTGGCGTTGAACGTCACCTCGGACAACCGCGCCCTGGGCAAGACCATGACCGAATACCTGTTCGGCCGGCTGGGCGGGAAGGGGGCGATCGTCCGCTTCTTCCATTCCGCCCATCCCGGCGTGCATCAGCGCGAGATCGCGCTGGACGAGGCGCTGCAGGCGGCGCCGGGCATCCGCCAGGTGGCCGGCCACTACGTCCAGGTGCCGGGCCAGATCGACGACAGCCGCAACGCGATGGACGCGATGCTGGCGGCCAACCCGGCGCCGGGCGCGATCGACGCCGTCTGGGCCGCCTGGGACGAGCCGGGCATCGGCGCCCTGCTGGCGCTGCAGGCGGCCGGGCGAACCGACGTCGTCATCGCCGGCATCGACGGCAACCCGCAGGCGGTGGAGCTGATCCGGCAATGCACGCCGTTCATCGCCACGGTGCGCCAGAACTTCGCGGAGATGGCGACGATCGCGGCCGGGCAGATGGCCAGGGTCTTCGCCGGTGGCAAGCCGGACGCGACCGAGCTCTACGCCCCCGGCACGCTGATCACGCGCGACAGCCTGGGCGTGACCTGCCCGTGAGACCTTTTCAGACGAGGCGCCGCCCGCTTCTTTCTTGTTCCCCCTCCCCCTGCGGGCTGTCGGATTCACACTTCTTTGAAGTGACCTTTATTAAGTCCCCCCTCCCCTTGCGGGAGGGGGGCAGGGGGAGGGGTCTGCGCGCGTCCG